>CAZHIG010000073.1:0-5459 GCA_964532705.1 uncultured Erysipelotrichaceae bacterium | reverse complement strand
GCTCTGTAGCTCAGTAGGTAGAGCAACGGACTGAAAATCCGTGTGTCGCCAGTTCGATTCTGGCCGGAGCCACCATTAAAACCATCCAATCCTATGATTGGTTTTTTTATGTCTAAATTGGAAAACCTTTTCAATAGGGAACTGTTAAACTAAAGGCAAACAAGGAGAAGACCATGAACACAACATTTCCAAAAGATTTTTTATGGGGTGGCGCCACTGCAGCCAACCAATGTGAAGGGGCATATTTAGAAGATGGTAAGCTAGACAATAGCTCAGACCATTTAACCGCAGGTTCACACACCGTAGGACGTCGTTTTAAGTATGAGATCACAAATGATGAATACTTTCCTTCGCATACAGGAATAGATCACTATCATCGCTATAAAGAAGACATTGCCCTCTTTGCGGAGATGGGCTTTAAAGTCTATCGTTTATCCATGAACTGGGCACGTATTTTCCCGCATGGAGATGATGAAGTGCCTAATCAAAAAGGCTTAGATCATTATCGTGATGTGTTTGAGACTTGTAAACACTATGGCATTGAACCATTGGTTACTTTATCGCATTATGAAACTCCTTTTGAGCTTACCCGTAAATACAATGGTTGGGCAGATCGTAGATTGATTGAATACTTTAATCGTTATTCTGAAACCGTTATGCGTGAATACAAAGGTTTGGTCAAATATTGGCTCACTTTTAATGAAATCAATATTCTTCAAATGGTTCCCAATGGATCTCTCATGGGGGCAGGCATTCTGCCTGAAGGGGACACCTTATTTTCTTTAGAAAAAGAATCAGATGAACATCGTAATCTTCGTTATCAAGGTTTACACCATCAATTTGTTGCATCTGCGCTTACAGTAAAGAAAGCGCATGAGATTGATCCTAACATCATGGTGGGCTGTATGATTGCAGGGAATGTTTCTTATCCCTATACACCTAATCCAGCAGATGTCTTAAAAACTCAAGAAGTCATGCAGATGGCAAACTTCTTTTGTGGAGATGTGATGGTAAGAGGAGCGTATCCTGGATTCGCGAAGCGTTTTATCAAAGAAAATAACATTCAAATCATAATGGAAGCAGGCGATGATGTCATTCTTAAAGAAGGTAAAGTCGATATGTATACTTTTAGCTATTATGCGACAGGTACTCAAACCACGGATCCTGAACTGCTTAAAGGTTTAGCTGGAAATATGTTCTTTGGGGTTCCTAATCCATATATTAAAGCTTCTGATTGGGGTTGGGGCATTGATCCAACAGGGTTAAGATATTATCTCAATATGGTGTATGATCGCTATCAAGTTCCTTTGATGATTGTTGAAAATGGTTTAGGTGCAGTAGATACCCTTGAAAAAGATAAGACCATTCATGATCCTTACCGTATTTCTTATTTAAGAGAACATATAAAAGCCATGTCTGAAGCACTTCAAGATGGGGTAGACCTTAGAGCTTATACAGTTTGGGGTTGTATTGATTTGGTGTCTGCAGGCACAGGTGAGATGAAAAAACGCTATGGATTTATTTACGTTGATCGGGATGATGCCGGGCATGGAAGTTTAGATCGCTATCGTAAAGATTCCTTTTATTGGTATAAAAAAGTCATTGCCAGTGATGGTGTAGACTTAGACTAAAAGCACTGATGTGCTTTTTTTTGCAAGTTTTTATAATTCATACTAAAATAGGGGCATGAATGCGCTTAACTTTGAGTATTTCTTTGCATCTGCAGAGAATATTCCTTTGGATCTTCAATTGAGCTTATACGGCTATGAACACTTGGTTTGGCTGGTTTCTATTGTTTTATTCATAGGTATTTTAAGTTTATATTATCGTAATTTAAAAAGTCACAAAAAGACTGGTTTTAAGCAAGGCTTAGCAGTCATCATTTTATTCTTTGAACTTTTAAGACAACTCACATATATCCAATTGGGTCGTTATGAATGGGGACTTTTACCTCTTCATTTGTGTGGCATCACTGAGTTCTTAATCTTTGGTTATGCCTTTACCAAACACAAACTCTTTAAAGAAAGTTTATATGCATTAGGGATGATTGGAGCTTTAATGGCTTTACTCTTTGCGGATTGGTTGGTTTATCCTGTTCTTCATTTCCAATCCATTCACTCTTTTGTGATGCATGGCTTGCTTTTAGGTTTTGTGGTGATGCTTTTGGTGTCGGGTGAACTTAAACCAGATCCAAGACTCTTACCTTTGGTGTTTATGGCCTTGGTGGTATTCCTAATTCCAATCTATTACTTAAATCAAGCTCTATTAACTAATTTCTTCTTCTTAGCCTATCCATCTCCTGGGTCTCCCTTAGTGATGTTTGAAGAAATTGCAGGAAATCCTGGCTATATCTTCTTAACCATGGGTTTACTCTTTGTAGTATGGTTTATGATGTATCTTCCTTTTTTGGGTAAACGTCGTCGCTCACGAGTGGCACATTCTTTACCCATCCGTCGATCAGTTTAATCAATAGAAAGTTGGATTCACAGTGAAAGTTGGATTGGTGTCTTTAGGCTGTAGTAAAAATTTAGTGGATTCTGAATACATTCTGGGTTGGTTTAAAGCCAATAAACACAGCATTGTGACTGACCTCAATAAAGCTGAAGTACTTTTGGTGAACACCTGTGGCTTTATTGAACCCGCTAAGAAAGAAAGCATTGAAACCATTTTAGATTTAGCCAAATATAAATCGAAGAATGCGAAACACTTGATCGTGACGGGATGTTTAATCCAACGTTATCAAGAAGAACTCATTTCAGCTTTACCTGAAGTGGATGCTTGGGTTCCCATTGAAAGATATCATGAGATCGAGAAAATTATTGATCCTGTTTTAGGCATTTTAAGTGAAATTCCTTATGGACAGTATCGTCTTCAAAGTACCCTCAAACACACTGCTTATTTAAAGATTGCGGAAGGCTGTTCCAACAAGTGTAGTTTCTGTGCCATTCCATTAATAAGAAAGAAAGCCATTTCTGTTCCATTAGATGAACTTGTTGATCAAGCAAAGGCATTGGTTAAAGAGGGTGTAAAAGAATTGGTACTGATAGCGCAAGATACTTCTCGTTATGGCGAAGACTTGGGAAAGAATCAATTGTTAGAACTCTTACAAGCCTTAAATGAGATTGAAGGATTAACATGGATACGGATGTTGTATTTGTATCCACAATCAATTTCTAAAGCTTTCTTAGATGGGATGAAACAGCTTGATAAGGTACTGCCTTATTTTGACATTCCCATGCAACATGCGGATGATACCGTACTCAAGAGAATGTTTAGACGAGGCACATCCAAAAACAATCGTGAGATTATTCAATACCTTAGAAATTTATTTCCCAATGCCATCCTTAGAACAACCGTGATTGTAGGATTTCCAGGCGAAACAGAAGCACAATTTCAAACACTATTAGATTTTGTTGAAGAAATGGGATTTGATCGTTTAGGGGCTTTTACGTATTCTCCTGAGGAAAACACCAAAGCCTATGAATATGAAGATGACGTACCTAAACACATCAAGGAAGAAAGACTACATCGACTCATGTCTCTTCAAGCACGTATTTCTGAAAGTAAGATGAGCGAACACATTGGAAAGACCTTTAGAGTCATGGTTGAAGATCGACCTTCAAAATCTGAATATTATGTGGGTAGAACCTATGGGATGGCACCCGATGATGTGGATGGGGAAGTCAAGTTTAGCTCGACTCAACTGCATTCAATGGGGGATTTTGTTGAAGTTAAAGTAACAGAAGTCTCATCCTTTGATTTAATCGGTGAAGCTGTTGCCTAAAAGACGTAGAACTCGAAAAGCTAAACCATTCTTTTGGCTCATATTGAGTGTTTTATTCATGGTGGGGATCGCTTTAGTTCAACCCTATCAAATCTATTTGAACCTTAGATACCCTAACTATGATTCTCTGATTCAAAAAGGGTATATACAAGAAGACATTAAATCATTACATGAACGTTTAAGTGAAGATGATTTTCTGCGTTTAAACACGTATGAATTTTTGGAAGATGCTGAACTTTATCTTGAAGATAGTCTGTATGCACAACTTAGAGATTTGGGCTATGGTATTCCATCTGCATCAAAAATTCGAACTTTTAGTGAAGTTACTTTACAGATCATTTTAAATTTAGATGATTTGAATGAAGAGATCTTGAACCATGATTACTTTGTAGAAGATCGCTTAGAGCGCTATTTGAAGTATCAAGAACGTTATCCTGATAAAGACATTACAACAGTCCTAAGAACCGTCAATACGAATCGTGATTGGTTGACGTACAATCACATTGAACCCGTTGATTTGAGTCGAGGTACTTTGACTTTGGTGAATAAGTATTTTCAGTTACCTAAAGAGTATGTGCCTAGTCTAGTAGAGTCCTACGATGGTTTCTTGTTTGAAGCTTCCGCATCTTCATCCCTCATTGAAATGTGTGAAGAAATGCAAAATCTAGGTTTAGATTTTAAAATTTCTAATACCTATCGATCTTATGATACCCAAGCAAGTATTTATGCACGTTACTTAGAAAAAGATACTCAAAATGTTGTGGATAGCTTTTCTGCACGTGCTGGCCATTCTGAACATCAACTAGGTCTAGCTTTAGACTTTAGAAGTTCAAAAGAAGACATTACCTATTTTGAAAATACAGATGCCTATGATTGGCTCAAAGAAAATGCCCATATCTATGGATTTACTCAACGGTACACCGAGGAGAATTCCATCTATACGGGCTATCAAGCTGAAGCTTGGCATTTTAGATATGTTGGTAAAGAAATGGCTCTTGTCTTAAAAGAAACGCAATTGACTTTAGAAGAAGCTTTGCTTTTAGGCTACTAATAGTTTTTCAAGCTCAACTAATCGTTGTCCAAATATATTTAAAGCTTCTTTAATGGCAGTGTCTTTCGACATGTCCACGCCAGCAAGTTTAAGCGCTTCTATGGGGGTTAATGATGAGCCTGCTTTTAAGAAACTTAAATAGGCATCGACTGCACTTTGGCCTTCAGATAAGATCTTTGCTGAAAGAGCAATGGCCGCAGAGAATCCTGTCGCATATTGATAGACATAAAAATTGTAATAGAAATGAGGTATGCGAGCCCACTCTTTATGAATGGCTAGATCATAAGTCATTTCAGACCCATAATATTTCTCATTGATTTCGCCATACTTAGAAGAGAGAAGTTCAGAGGTCAAGGCTACACCTTCTTGATCTAATTTATGGATCAATGCTTCAAATTCCGCAAATTGAGTTTGACGATATACTGTGCCTTTGACCCCATCTAAATAGTGATTGAGTAAATAAGCTTTCACTTTATCATCTTGAGTGGTTTTTAGAAGATAAGCTGTCAGTAAATTTTCATTTGTTGTAGAAGCCACTTCAGCAACAAAGATGGAGTAATCGCCATAGATGAAGGGTTGATTGAGTCTAGAATAATAGGAATGCATAGAGTGACCAAGTTCATG
>CAZHIG010000072.1:1857-5554 GCA_964532705.1 uncultured Erysipelotrichaceae bacterium | reverse complement strand
TTCCATCATTTCGGTGGTCGGACTGTCTGTTTTTCTGATTGGCATTCAAGGCGCTTTAAAAGTTGAGAATATAGTGTTGTTGATCGTAAGTTTAGCTATGGGTTTTCTAATCGGTGAAATTATTGATCTAGATCAAATATTTAATCATTTTGGAGAAGAAGTAGAAAGACGATTTACAAAATCAAAAGATGGAAGGTTTGCCCAAGGCTTGGTCAGTGCTAGTTTGCTATTTGGAGTAGGTGCAATGGCCATTGTTGGATCGTTTGAAAGTGGACTTTTTCAGAATGAATCCATTTTATACACAAAATCAACATTAGACTTTATCAGTTCAATTGTGTTTGCATCTAGTTTTGGATGGGGAGTGTTTTTTTCTAGCATTCCAGTTGTGATTTATCAAGGTGTACTTACTTTAGCAAGCGCATCATTATCTGTTTTTTTAAGCTCCCAGCTCATTATGGAACTTAGTACCTTAGGATCTGTAATGATCATGGCTTTAGGTTTAAATATGATGGGAGTTACAAAGTTCAAAGTGGCTAATCTACTTCCTTCTTTAATTGTTATTGTGCTTATTAGTTCAATCATGAGTCTTGTTTGACAGAGGGTTGTTTTGTGCTATACTACTAATGTTGTCTTCCTAAGTGGAAGTACAACCGCTCGAAAAAGGTTTTAAGGGCTTTGGCACACCTTAACGGCGAGTCTTACTGAAAAGAAGGAGGATATACATGTACGCAATCATCGAAACAGGTGGCAAACAACTTAAAGTTGAAGTGGGTCAAAGTATTTTCGTAGAAAAACTTGACGTTACAGCTGGTGATTCTGTTGTATTTGACAAGGTTCTTGTCGTTAACAACAAAACTGCTAAAATTGGTGCTCCCTATGTAGAAGGTGCAAAAGTGACTGCGAAAGTTGAAAAGCAAGGTAAAGAGAAGAAAGTTATTATCTTCAAATACAAAGCTAAAAAAGGTTCAACTCGTCGTAAACAAGGTCATCGTCAACCTTATACAAAATTGATCATCGAAGCCATCGAGGCTTAATTATGATAGAAGTTAAGATTCACACTGTGGATCATAAAATTCAAACCATTACGATTACAGGGCATGCGCTCAGTGGTCCAAAAGGACATGATTTGGTTTGTGCCGGTGTGAGTTCAATTGCAACTGGTGCACTAAATGGCTTAATAAGTTTACAAGCCAATCGTGTAAAACTCATTTATCAAGAAGATCCTGAAGCTCTGATTGAGATTAAGGTAATTGAAGATAATGAGGAATTACAAACCTTACTTAGGTTTATCAGTTATCAACTAAGGACTGTCGAAGACAGTCATCCAAAAAACATCCATATACAGGAGGTGTTCTCGTGAAATTTATTTTAAACATTCAACTCTTTGCGTCTAAAAAAGGGGTTGGGTCGACAAGAAATGGTCGTGATTCTGCATCGAAGCGTTTAGGCGCTAAAAAAGCAGATGGTCAATTTGCTTCAGCTGGTAGTATTATCTATCGTCAACGTGGAACTAAGATACATCCAGGAACCAACGTTGGACGTGGTGGCGACGATACCTTGTTCGCTCGCGTTGATGGTACTGTAAAGTTTGAAAGACTTGGCAAAGATAAGACTAAAGTTTCCGTCTATCCACAAGCATAAAAATCCCTAACCGGGATTTTTTTATCGTTAAGGAGATTAACATGTTTATTGATCGCGTAAAAATAGCAGTTATCGCAGGCAATGGAGGCAATGGTATGGTCTCTTTTCGCCGTGAAAAATATGTTCCACTGGGTGGCCCCTATGGTGGAGATGGTGGAGATGGTGGAAACATCGTATTTGAAGCCGATCCAAACAAATCGACTCTTTTAGATTTGCGATTCAATAAACGGATTGAAGCCGAAAGTGGTGGCAATGGAAACAATAAAAAGTTCCATGGGGCATCAGGGAAAGATACCATCATTAAAGTTCCACTAGGAAGCATCATAAAGGATATCAAAAATGATGTGGTGATTGCAGATCTAATTGAAGTGGGACAACAAGCCATCATCGCCAAAGGGGGTAAAGGTGGAAGAGGCAATTTTCACTTTAAAACCAGTCGTAATCCTGCCCCTGATTTTGCTGAAAAAGGTGAACTTGGAGAAGTTAAGGACATTGAGGTTGAGCTTAAACTTTTAGCAGATGTAGGCTTAGTTGGCTTCCCATCTGTTGGTAAATCAACATTCCTTTCGGTCGTTTCTAAAGCGCGACCAGAAATTGCTGCATATCCTTTTACAACCATTACCCCAAATTTAGGTCTTGTCCAAGTCCAAGATGGAAGATCCTTTGTTTTAGCAGATATGCCAGGCCTTATTGAAGGCGCTGCACAAGGTAAAGGTTTAGGGGTTCAGTTCTTGAAACATATCGAAAGAACGCGTGTCCTCATTCATATTATTGATATGGGTGCTGAGGATCATCGAGATCCCATTGAAGACTATGAAATCATTCAAAAAGAATTAGGTCAATATTCCTATCGTTTACTCGATCGTCCTCAAGTGATTGTGGCAAATAAAATGGACTTAGATTTAGCTTCAGAGAATTTAAAACGATTTAAAGAAAAATATCCTGATTTAAAGATATTTGAAACGACAACCCTCATTCAAGAAGGCGTCCAAGACGTCTTGTATGAAGTTGCAAATCTACTAGATACAACAGAACATTTCATTACCAAAGAAGTTCAATCTGAAGAAATTCACTATAAGTTTGTTGAACAAGTGCCCTTTAAAATTGAAAAGGTTCAAGATCATATGTACAGTCTTCAAGGGGATGAAATTCAAAGACTTTTCCACAAAGCAACCATCGATACCCATGGCGGAGCACAACGTTTTGCATTTCAACTGAAGCGTTTAGGGGTTGATGAAGCTTTGCATAAAGCGGGTGCTGAAGATGGTGACATCATTATGATCGAAGACTATCAATTCATTTTCTATCACTAGATAAGGTATAATAAATACATGATTGCAAGTTTAAAAGGATTGCTCATCCATCAAGATCTCGACTATGTCATTGTTGAAGTTAATGGGCTAGGTTACAAAGTATTTGTAGCAAAACCTGAAAATTTTAAGCTGAATGATCCTGTGTTTTTATATACCCATCACAACATTCGTGAAGATGGCCAAGAACTTTATGGGTTCTTAAATATCGATAGTTTAAGACTTTTTGAACGCTTAATATCGGTTAAAGGTGTTGGGTGTAAAACAGCCAATACGATTTTTACCAAGTCAAAAAATGAAGATTTAATTCATGCGATTGAAACATCAAATATCGATTATCTACGAAGCATGCCTGGCATTGGCGCAAAAACAGCCCAACAAATTATTTTAGATCTTAAAGGAAAATTGGTTGAGACTGACAAGAATAAAGTAGAGACCAATGATCATTTACAAGAACTCTTTGGCGCACTCAAACAATTAGGATATAAGAGTTCAGAAATTGCATTTTTAAACAAAGCGCTTAAAGAATTTGAGATGCTTAGCATTGATCAATTATTAAAAAAAGCATTGGTCTTACTTAACCAACGAAAGGGGAATTAAATGGAAGATATTCTTTCGACGTTTTCACATAGTGAAGATGATGAACAAAGTTTAAGACCTCAACTGTTAAGTGAATATGTGGGTCAATCCAGCATAAAAGACAATCTATTGGTTTTTATTCAAGCCGCAAAAGTTAGAAATGAATC
>CAZHIG010000072.1:0-1757 GCA_964532705.1 uncultured Erysipelotrichaceae bacterium | reverse complement strand
GCATAAAAGACAATCTATTGGTTTTTATTCAAGCCGCAAAAGTTAGAAATGAATCTTTAGATCATGTTTTATTGTATGGGCCGCCAGGTTTAGGGAAAACGACCTTAGCGCATATACTTTCTCACGAAATGGGCTCAAAGATTCGAGTGACCTCTGGTCCATCTATTGAGCGAGCTGGTGATTTAGCTGCTATATTAAGTTCTTTAGAGGCTGGAGATGTGTTGTTTATTGACGAAATTCATCGTTTACCCAAGGTTGTTGAAGAAGTGCTTTATCCCGCGATGGAAGATTATGTGATCGATATTTTGGTGGGTAAAGACTCAGGTGTACGGTCGATTCGTTTAGATTTACCACCCTTTACCTTGGTAGGTGCAACCACCCGAGCAGGGGATTTAACAGCTCCCTTAAGAGATCGTTTTGGGATTGTTTCAAAATTGGATTACTATACGGTACCTGAGTTAGAATCCATCTTAAGAAGAACAGCTCGTGTACTAAATACAGAAATCTTAGAAGATGCGATTATTGAAATTGCGAAAAGATCACGTGGCACCCCTCGTATTGCCAATCGACTCTTTAGAAGAGTCAGAGATTTTTCTCAGGTTTTAAATGAAGGTTTAATTACCAAAGAAATGGCTCAACATGCTTTAGATCGATTAAAGGTAGATGAATTAGGCTTAGATGATGTGGATATTCGTTATTTAAAGGGCATTATTGAACGCTTTAAAGGTGGACCAGTCGGTTTAGAAGCCATCGCTTCAAGTATTCAAGAAGAACCCATGACACTAGAAGATGTCTATGAACCCTATCTTTTACAAATAGGATTTATTAATCGTACAGCCCGTGGTCGAATCGTAACCGAAAAAGCGTATGCACATTTAGGTTTAATGATTCAAGAAAACTTATTTAAATAAAAGTGCAGAAGTATTGCAAGTTCTGTCCCCTATGTTAAAATGATATTGCTAAACACAAGGAGAAATATATGTTTAACTTTCAAAAAGGCAATACACTTAGTCAAGACAAGGCTCATGAACAATTGAGTCAAGATCCATCCATTAAATTAGTCGACGTGCGTACGAAAGAAGAGTATCGCGATGCACACATCAAAGGAAGTGTGAATGTACCTCTAGATACCATTCCTTCAAAATTTGAAAAACTTTATCCAAACAAAGATGAAAAGATATTTATCATCTGTTACAGTGGTGCACGTGCCAGTGATGCGACAAGTTTCTTAACTCGTTTAGGCTATACCAATGTATTTAACATTGGCGGTGTAGCAACTTGGCGTTTTGGTTTAGTACGCTAATCAATCGTTAAAAAGGTATTCATAGAACGCATCTGTTGTCTCAAAGCTGAGATCAGATGCGTTTTTTAATGAGAAATTCTTAGAATGAGACCACGCTGCCCAGGCAAAATCCATGTTGAGTTTTTGAGCCATAATTTTTCCTAAGTTTGAATCATCTACGACCAAAGCATCTTCAATGGATAGATTTAATCTAGATAATCCTTCAAAAACAGGGTATACATTTGGCTTTCTTTTCTCTTCACCCAACTCAAAGCCAAATACCAAGTCAGGAAGAAAACCAAAATGATTTAAATAATCTCGATTGATTTGGGGACTTTCAGAATGAGATACGACGACAATTTTTCCACCTTTATTTCTAAATTCTATTAAGATATCTTTGATGTTTTTAAAAGGTTTGGGATGATGATTTTGAGTATATTCTTTCCACATTTGATATTCTATTTCCATCTCTTCT
>CAZHIG010000071.1:0-5579 GCA_964532705.1 uncultured Erysipelotrichaceae bacterium | reverse complement strand
ATTTGGGTTCATAACATCAAAGAAGAACGCATTGATTATGTAAGCCCAAATGTGGCTAAGCTTTTTGGTTTTAAAGCTAAAGAGATGCTGGAAACAAAAATGTTTGAAATGCTGCATTCTGAAGATTATGCAGTTTTACAAACGGAAGTCCGTCAAAAACTTGAAGTTTTTTACACTCAAGGGATGAGACCCCTAGAATTTAGAATTGAACTTCAGCAACTGACAAAAAACAACCAAAAAATCTGGGTTGAACATGTGATTCGTCTACAGCTCAATGACCAAAAAGAGGTTATTTTAATTGGGGTTTCACGAAACATAGATGAACGTCGTAAGACAGAACAGTATATTGATTATCTCAATCGACATGATCAATTGACTGGCTTATACAATAAAACTGCTTTTCATGTTTTCCAACTTGAGAATGAACAAAAGGCAGAAAAGTTACCTTACGCATTATTGTTTATTGATTTTGATAATTTCAAGATGGTGAACGATGTCGTCGGTCATACAGAAGGGGATTTGTTGCTTGTTAAAATTGCTCAGAAACTCAAAGAAGCAAGTGTCAACTTGGGAACACTCTATCGATATGAGGGAGATGAGTTTTTAATCTACATTGAAAATGAAGATGAAAATAGGGTTTTAAAATTTGCCAAAGAACTCCTACAAGTCATCGCAACTGAAATCAAGATTCAAAACCACTCTTATCTGATTACAGCTTCTATTGGTGTTGCATTTTCAAATCAAGGCTATACAACAGATCACATCATGAAGAATGCGTCTACAGCGCTTTATTTAGCAAAACGTGTTCGAAATACAATACGTCTTTATTCATCTGACATGGATGAAGTTCATGCAAGAGAGGCACTCTTAAAGAAAGATTTAATTAAAGCCCTAGAGTTGGGTCAAATGATTGTTTATTACCAACCCATTTATGATGTTCGTTTGGGTAAGATTTCTCATGCTGAAGCCCTTTTGAGATGGAAACATCCAGAATTGGGATGGATTTATCCTAATGAATTCATTCCACTAGCAGAGAAGAGTAAGCTGATCATACCGATGACTGAATATGTGTATGAAGAAGTTTTAAAAACACTCAAGAAACTTGAAGATTTGGGTTATGACCAATTCAATATTTCAGTCAATTTCTCGGTGTCATCATTTACAAATCGTGCTGAACAACTATTGAATTTTATTCACGAAGCGCATCAAAATCATGGTGTTCATCCCTCAAAGATTCGCCTTGAGATCACGGAGTCGATGATAATTCAAGAGACAGACGAGATGATTGAAATCATCACAAAACTAAAAGAAATGGGATTGAAACTTGAATTAGATGATTTTGGGACAGGATATTCTACGTTTGGCAAACTCAAAGAACTCCCTTTAGATTTAGTTAAAATAGATAAATCACTCATAGACGCCGTTGAAAAGGATCCAAAAGAGAGACTCATTTTGGACACGATGATAACAGTTCTGCATGGTTTAAAATTTGAAGTCGTCATTGAAGGCTTAGAGCGTTTAGAACAGTTTGAGACCATCGTTTCATTACAACCTGATTACATTCAAGGTTACCTCTTTTCAAAAGCTGTTCATTATGAAGCATTTTTAGAGTACTTAAATTTCGCACGTGACAATCGCAATTTACCGGTAGCCTATCGTTTAAGTGAACAAGAATCTGTGATTCATTGGCGTCAAGAATACAATACTGGTATTGAAGCCATTGATGATGTGCATCGTCAAATTTATAGACACATGTCCTATGTTCAAGAGCGGTACAAAGATCCTCATTATCAGCTTGCGATTAGCAATGAATACATTGAAGAAATCCTTGACCTGTTTGAAGAGCATTTTAGAACTGAAGAAAGCATACTGAAAGAATACAAATACAACTTTGCGGATTATCACTCTGAAACGCATGAGCGAATTTGGGAAAGAATGTTACTTCTTTGGGAAAAAGCCAAAGAAGATCCTAAGCAAAGAAAAGTTTTCTTTGAATATATCATTCAAAATAATTTGATTGAACATATTGGAACAGAGGATATGTTATTTGTTCAATTCTTTAAAAATCCTCAACAAAGTTTGAGTCATTTTAGCTTTATTAACTATGAACAAGAAAATCTCAACATTGCAGATGCCCAATATTTTAGACGCAAATTGAATGAAAGTACCAATCTACAAAAGTTATTGTCGAAGATTTCGAGTTCTTTAATGAATTCAAAAGATCAAGACATGGACGACCACATCAATGAAGCGTTGCGACTTTGTGGAGAATATGTGGATGCAGATCGCGCCTATGTGTTTGACTATGATTGGGAAAATGAAAGTACATCAAATACCTATGAATGGTGTTCTGCAGGCATTGAAGCACAAATTAATGAGCTTCAAAACGTACCGTTGGAGGGAATTCCTGATTGGGTGAATGCCCATATTCACGGGAAAGCGATTAATGTCTATGACGTTAGAACCTTAGATGTAGAAAGTAACTTAAGACAAATTCTTGAACCCCAAGATATTTGGAGCATTTTAACAGTTCCACTGATGGATGGTGAAGATTGTGTTGGCTTCATTGGTTTTGATTCTGTCCTTAAACATCACATCTATTCTGATTTTGAACGCATCATCTTACAAGAAGTGAGTAATGTTATTTTAAGTGCTTTAAAAAGAAAAAAGATTCAGCTTGAACTTAACTATGAGAAAGAACTCTATCAAGCAACCATCACTTCACTTTTAGATGGTTTAGCCATTGTAGATCCTCAAGGACAAATTTATTACAGCAATGCTCGACTCAACGAGATTTTAGGCTATTCAAGTGAGAATTTAGTAGGCACACACATTCAAGATTTCTTTAAACCCAAAAATTATTTAAATCATGAAGACATTGAATGTAATTGGGATTTTGAGCAAAATTATGTCTTCCCAGATAATGTCTACATTTCAAGACATCTAAATGAAGTTGTTTTTATTGAAGGAAGCATCACAAAGATTCACATTGACGAAAAACATCCAATTGGTTATTTACTCACCTTAAAAGATGTGACCGAACGATATGAGAGTCAAAAGCAAAGTGAAGCCATCTTTGACTTGAACTTAGATATGTTGTGTATTGCAGATTTGGATGGAAATTTTACAAAAGTAAACAAGCGCTTCAGTGAAGTTTTAGGTTATGATGTCAAAACCCTAACTGGAATACGTTTCTTGGACTTGGTACATCCAGAAGATCTTGAGGCTACTCTCATAGTTTTAGAACGTTTACAAACGCAAGATTATGTTCATGGATTTGTGAATCGATATCGGCACTTAGAAAGCGATTATCGATACATCGAATGGAATGCTCGTAAAGGCTATGGAAAATTAATCTATGCGACGGGTCGAGACATTACGCATCGTATCAATATTGAGACTGAGAATGAATACAATGCCTATCATGATGTTTTAACTGATCTCTACAATCGTCGATTTGTAGAAGAGCGCTTAAAACAACTTGAAGAAGATAAAGAGTCCTGGCCAATTTCCATCTTAAGTACAGACATCGATGATTTAAAAACCATTAATGATACTTTGGGACACATGGCAGGAGACGAAGTCATTAAATTAGCCGCCAATCATTTACGAAAACATTGTCGTCCAAGTGATATTCTTGTCCGTTGGGGCGGTGATGAATTTATGGTGGTCTTACTAAATACCACATATCAGCAAGCCTTAAAGATTGCAGATCGACTTCAAGGAAAACAGGCAAGTGTTGAAGCTAAAGACATAAAGATGTCAGTTGGGGTAGCGACTAAGTCAAAGTCAGATGAAGATTTCCCAAGCATCATTCGTTTGGCTGATGAGCGCATGTATGCTCAAAAAAGAATCAATAAAAAGCATTGACTTAAAGTTAACTCCAAGCTGTAAACTTGATCCATTAGGAGATTCCCATGTTTGAAAGAAAAGTATTTTTCCCCTTTGTCTTAATCACTTTAGCCACTTTGTTTTTAAACATCTCATTACAAATGAGTTTGCCAAGCTTTTCATTGTTTTTAAAGTATCTAAATTTTCCCATCGAAAATATCGGAATGGTTTCTCTTTCTGTTGCTTTAGCGGGCATGTTTTTTAGACCTGTGTCTGCTTATCTTAATCATAAGATCGGTCCTGTATCTACGGCCTTAATTGGAGCTCTTTTATACCTGATTGCCTTTACCATACTAAGTTTTAGTGAATCGATTGTGCTTGTTGTTGGGGCACGTGTACTTCAAGGCATTGGAATGGGAATCGGAATAACCGTCCTGGGTTCGATGATTGCACAAATTGTTCCCCATGATGAACTACTTAAAGGGATGAATATCTACTCTTTGTTTGCCTCTTCTGCCAATTCCATTGGTCCCTATATTGGTATGTTTTTAGTGATTGGTAACAGTTTTTCAAGACTCTTTATCGCAGGTTTCATCTTTGTAGCTTTAGGTATTCTGACCTTAGCTGTGCTTAAAATAAAAGCGGATGTGGTGATTGCACCGGTTGAAACGAGTGAGAAAGTAAAAAGTTCTTTGTTTAAAAGTCCAGCATTCATCCCAGCGCTTGTCGGACTCTTAACCGCTTTGGTGTATTCATCCATTGTCAGCTATTTAAGTTTGTATGCCTTAGAAATTGGTCTCAATAATATTGGTTTCTTTTTTCTATTGAACTTTGTGGGATTGGTGTTATCACGCTTTGCACTCCAACCTTTGGTTGTACGTTTCTCCTTAAGACAACTGTTACTCTTAATGGGTAGTTTCTATGCGATCGTTTTGATTTCACTCACTGTATTTCATTCTGTATTCGCATGGTCAATCTTAGCGATTGCCTTTGGTTTTGTCTTCAACATTGTGTTTACCCTTATTAATACCTTAGCTATGAAAAATGTCTCCATTCAAGATAAGGCAATTGCCAATGCGATGCTTTTCTTCCTCTTAGATTTTGGGTTCTTTTCCGGTGGAATTCTATGGGGCCAAGTGGCTAAATACTTCTCTCTTTCTTACATTTTTATCTTTGCAGGCATCATTATTTTCTTAGATCTGGCGATTGGTGGGTATGTCTTTGAGCGCAATCAAATTGAATTCTAGACAAGAACTTGCTAGTCTAAAAGCATAGGAGACACTATGGAACTCATTCGCAATTACTTAATAAGTTTTGGACTCTTTATGATGATTGATTTAATTTGGTTGGGCTTTATCGCTAAAGATCTCTATGGGAAAGCTTTAGGGCATCTCATGAGTCCAAAAGTGAAATGGTCTGCTGCCAGTCTTTTCTACTTTATATTCATCTTTGGCATTCAGTACTTCGTTTTAAACCCAGCGCTGATTCATCAAGATCTCAGCCGTTTGATTGTGGATGCGTTGATGTTTGGTTTTCTAACCTACGCAACCTATGACTTAACCAATCTTGCGACGCTTAAAGATTGGCCGCTAAAATTGACTTTTATTGATTTAATTTGGGGTTCAAGTTTATCGTTATTGGTTTCATTTCTAAGTTATATCCTGATTCAATGGTTATAAAAAAATAAGACGCAATGCGTCTTATTTTTCTGTGCTTTGTAGGGCAATCGCAAAGGTTTTTGGACCTGC
>CAZHIG010000070.1:2287-5689 GCA_964532705.1 uncultured Erysipelotrichaceae bacterium | reverse complement strand
CAAGTTACCAAGCTTAAACTTCCCACGCTTTTCTTTGTCAACAAACTGGATGATGAAAATGCATCTTTTGAGAAAGCTCTTGAAGCTTTACGGACGCATTTTGGAAAGAGTGTCATTCCTTTTGAGATTCCCATTATTGAGAATCGTCAAATTGTAGGGTCGATCAATATCCTTAAACAAAAAGCATGGTATTTAAATGATCGCAACCAGGCTAAAGATGTACCTGATTCGATGAAAACCATTGTAGAAACATATTTAGAATACATAAAAGAAGCTGTAGCGATGGAAAGTGAAACACTGATGGAGAAATACTTCAGTGGTGAGAACTTTGATGAAACAGATCTCATTCAAGGGGTTCGTTTAGGGGTTCGAAATGGTGATATTCATCCTGTTTATGGAGGCAGTGCACTAAAACAAGTTGGCATTGAACGTCTACTTGATTTGGTTTCTGAGTACTTCCCAAGTTATGGTGAGTTAGGAAGTGTTCGTGCTAAAGATTTAAAAGGCACAGAGATTGAACTTCATACCAATGAAGATGAAGTCTTCTCAGCGCAAGTCTACAAAACGATTGTGGATCCATTTGTTGGAAGGATCTCACTTATCAAGGTGATGAGCGGAACTTTAAGCACTGATACACATGTTTATAATGTCAACCAAGAACAAATTGAGAAGATTAATGCTGTTTATATTATTAAAGGCAAACATCAAATTGCTGTTGGTAAGCTTTTTACAGGAGATTTAGGTGCCATTGTTAAACTTCAACATACCCATACCAATGATACCTTAGCCACCAAAGAACACCCAGTGCTTTATCCTCCAATTATTTTCCCTGAAGGATTATTGGCAATGAGTATCTGGCCAAAATCTAAGAATGATGAAGATAAGATGAGTACTGCTCTTCAACGCATCGAAGAAGAAGATCCATCTTGTAAGGTTGAAAAGAATGCTGAAACCAGTGAACAAGTTTTATATGGTTTAGGGGATCAACACTTAGATGTCATTGTATCTAAACTCAAAAACAAATATAAAGTTGAAGTTGAGCTCAGAGAACCTCGTATTCCATATCGTGAAACCATACGTGGAACGGTAACAGTTGAAGGTAAACACAAGAAACAATCAGGGGGTGCAGGTCAGTTTGGGGATGTCTTTATTACCTTTGAACCTCACGATGGGCTTGATATGATCTTTGAAGAAAAAGTATTTGGTGGGGCTGTACCTCGTCAGTACTTCCCAGCTGTAGAAGCAGGTTTACGGGAAGCCATGAATAAAGGGGTTTTAGCTGGATATAAAGTTGTGGGTGTTAAGGCCACACTTGTGGATGGAAAATACCATGAAGTTGACTCCAAAGAAATTGCGTTTAAAATGGCGGCAAAGAAAGCCTATCGAGAAGGAATGCCAAAAGCAAAACCTGTCTTGCTTGAACCCATTGTAAAACTGAGTGTCACTGTACCTGAAGAATTCACAGGAACCGTCATTGGAGATTTTAATAAACGCAGAGGCATCATCTTAGGGATGGATTTGAATGAAGAGAATGAACAAACGGTAACTGCAGAAGTTCCAATGAGTGAAGTGATGCGCTATTCTACGGAACTTAGATCCTTCACACAAGGAATTGGCATTTATACACAAAACTTTGAACGTTACGATGTCGCACCTCAACCCATTGCTGACAAAGTGATTTCAGAAGCGAAACACAGTCTAGAAGAGGAAGATCAAGATTAATCAAGAACGGGCTTAGGCCCGTTTTTTTGTGTATAATAAAACCATGCTTAGGGTTAAAAAAAGATGGTAAATACCAATATTTGTATCCAAACTTTGGCGAACCGTGGTGTAATGCTTGAAGATATTGCGAAATGTGCGATGGAACTACAAGCAAAGTATCATCCCGAGGTCAGTCTTGAGGAGACCATTCAGCTTGTGCATTCTGTCATTGAGAAGCGCGAAGTTCAACATGCGATTCTGACTGGGATTCAGCTCGATATGATGGCTGAGTCAGATTGCACCATGCTTGAAGGATTACGTGAACTGCTGATCAAAGATGAAGGTCTTTATGGATTGGATGAAGTATTGGCTTATGGTATTTGTAACCTTTATGGTTCAATCGCCTTAACCAATTATGGCTATATTGATAAGATAAAGCCCTGTATCATTGGAGAATTGAATGAGAAGGGGAATCAATGCAATACATTTTTGGACGATATTGTTGGAGCTATAGCAGCTGCAGTTGCATCTAAAATTGCACATACGCAATAAGGAGTTAACATGAAAAAAATTTTAGCAATGAGTCTTTCGCTCAGTTTACTTTTATCAGCTTGTAGTTCAAAGACACTCACTGAAGTTAAACCTTCCGTTGTCATTGACCAATTTGAACAATCAGAAACATTTGTTGTATATCTAGGTCTTTCTTATTGTTCAGCGTGTAAGATTTTTAGATCGATCATCGAAACAGTGATGAAAACTGAAGATGAACTCGAGGTTTTGTATATTGAATATGATAAAGAAATTGAAACTGAAGCCGAAGATCTTAATCTACTGATCACCAATCATCTTCAACAAAAAGAAGCATTCTTATATAGTTTTCCAATTCTTTATGTCGTAAAAGATGGACTTATCATTGATCAATTCTCATTACAACAAACTGATACAGAAGCTGAATTTATTGCCCGTATGGTAAAAAATGGTGTTATCACAGAGTAAAGAAAGCATTGATTTCTTCACCCAACAACAATTGACAGCCCAGTTGTTAAACTTGGGAATGGTTAAAGGGGATGTGATTGAGGTGCATGCCTCTTTAAAAAGCATAGGATATATTTTAGGTGGGGCACAAACCCTCTTAGATGCAATCCTTGAGGTGATTGGACTTGAGGGCACTTTGGTGATGGCAGCACAATCGTGGGGAAACTCCGAACCTGCTTTTTTTCAAAATCCACCCATTGAAGTTGAGAAATTCCAAACACTTCGTGATTCGCATCCAGCCTATCGTCAAAAGCAAGAAGATTTTAGATACATGGGTGAATTGGTTAAAGCGATGCAATTACGACCAAACTCTTATGTTTCTAATCATCCATATTATGGTTTTATAGCGATCGGGAAATATGCGAAATGGTTAACTCAAAGTCATGCATTGTCTGATGGATTAGGTATGAATTCTCCTTTAGGTAAATGCTTAGAGCTCAGATCAAAAATTGTTTTGATTGGTGTTGACTACGATCGTGCGACTGGTTTGCATTTGGGCGAACATTTGAGTGGGTATAGGCCCTACCAACTGCAAGGGGCACGCATCTTTGATAAAGGAGTCAGTCTTTGGACACGTTATTTAGATATCGATTATGACTCTGATGATTTCCTTCAAGTGGGCAAACTTCTCGAAGAAAAAGAGCTCGTAAGATTTGGAAGTTTAGG
>CAZHIG010000070.1:0-2187 GCA_964532705.1 uncultured Erysipelotrichaceae bacterium | reverse complement strand
GCCTGTAATCGTAATCCCATCGGCATCATCGTGCCTTGCCACCGTGTGATTGGATCTGATCATCGTTTGACAGGGTATGCGGGTGGACTGGAATTAAAAGAAAAACTATTAAAACATGAAAAAGCACTTATCTAAAGTGCTTTGCTTCTATTATGGAAATGAGATCTTCTAGAAATTTCTGGGTACTTTCATCAAAACGGTTCATGATTGGAGAATCTACATCTAAGACACCAATCACTTCGTTGTAGGACAAGATCGGTACAACACATTCAGAATTTGATGCGCTGTCGCATGCAATGTGGCCATCAAACAGGTGAACGTTGGGGATATTAAGCGTCTTTTTAAGTTTTGCACTGGTTCCACAAACACCTTTTCCAACTTTGATACGAGTACAAGCGCTTAAGCCTTGGAATGGGCCTAATACGAGTTCATGCTCCTTCATTAAGTAGAAGCCTGCCCAATTAAGTTCATCCAAATTGTGGTAAATAAGAGCGCTTAAGTTGGCGATGTTGGCGATGAAATCACTTTCGTCCGAGATGAGTGCTTGAGCTTGTTTAATAAGCAGTTCGTAATCTGAAGTTTTTGTGTGGTCATGCATGAGTATATCCTATCATAAATTGTGATAAAATGGGTTCGTGAACAGGGGTGCCCTAAAGGCTGAGAAAAACCCTTATCACCTGATCTAGTTAAGACTAGCGTAGGGAGCTCACTAACTCTACGCCTTCTGTCTACGGGAGGTTTTTTTATGAAAAGGTCGGTTGTTTATGAAGGTGTCTTGATGGCGCTCTATGCAGCAATGTTTGTGGTTTTGGATTATGTATCGAATCAGATTGGATTTTTTAGGATGCCTAACGGAGGAACGATTGGTCTTAGCACAGTTATCTTGCTGGTGGCTTCATACCAGTTAGGTTCTAAAAAAGGTTTGTTTGTTGCATTGCTTACAATTCCGTTGCAGTTTCTGGCTGCACCGATATATGCGGTTAATGCGCTCGATTTTTTCTTTGAGTATGTCTTGGCTTTTGCTATTTATGGTGTTGCGAGTATATTCCCAAATTTTGAATGGAAATTTCCTATCTACACGGGCGTGATTATCGTAAACTTAGTTCGTTTAGCGATTCATGTTTTTGCAGGGGTTGTTTATTGGGAATCTACATGGTGGGCATCCTTAATTTATAATGCTTGGTATATGATCCCTACGATGCTGGTTGGCTTACTTCTAACCCCAAGTATTGTAGAAAGAATCAAGAGATAATTTATATATTATATAAGGATGGAAAATTCCATCCTTTTTATTAGGCATTGCATTGGGTATAATAATAAAGCAATTTACTAAGAAAGGAGCGTTCATGGCAAAACTTGAAGTAGGACAACAAGTCATCATCCAAAGCTATAAACACGATGGAAGTTTACACCGTAGTTGGCTTAATTCAACTGTACTGGAAGTGAGTGATGACTGTATGATTGTATACAACAATAAAACCTGGGTCATTGAATCTGATGGTCGAAAATGGTTTACGCGCGAGCCGGCTATTTGTTTCTTCTACACAAATCGCTGGTACAACGTAATATCTATGATACGAAAAACCGGTATTTATTATTATTGCAACATCGCATCACCAAGTCTATATGATGGTGAAGCCATCAAAAACATAGATTACGACCTCGATGTGAAGGTGTTCCCAGATAAGACATCGATCTTACTCGATGAAGATGAGTATATCAGTCATGGTGCACGATTCAATTACACCCCTGACTTAAAAGATGTGATTGAAGATCAATTGAAAAAACTGAAGATATTAATAAATAACCAAAGTGATCCTTTTAATCCACAAGTCATTAATCACTATATTGACCAATATGAAAGGATACATACAGTTAAAAATGGGTAACAAAATGATCAAAAACAGCTTTAAAACAGGGCTTAAAAAAATAATTAAAAAAAGTTTAAAAAATCGTTGACACCCTATACTCCCTTTGATATTATTAGTAGGCACTCACTGAGAAGCAATGCTTACTAAATAAGCAAAAAACTTCGGTTGAGATGCGCTGTTCTTTGAAAACTAAATAGGAAACAACGTCAATTTTATAAACGGAAACGTTATACCATTATTGGTAAAAAATAAATGAGCAAGTCAAATGGAGAGTTTGATCCTGGCTCAGGATGAACGCTGGCGGCGTGCCTAATAC
>CAZHIG010000069.1:0-5708 GCA_964532705.1 uncultured Erysipelotrichaceae bacterium | reverse complement strand
AGCGACTGCCAATAAAGCGAATAACTTACGTAAATTCACTGTGTCCTCCTTGCACGTTTGTGCTTGTACTTACAGTGTAGTCTTGTCAAATCACAAAGTCTTTACAATAATCTTTATTAAATTTACAAAATTAAAGCGCTTACATTTTCTTACATCTTAATCGAACTGATGTAATCCATCGGTCTCATTCCAACAATCGAGGTAAATACATCTGAGAAATATCCAATCCGTGAAAAACCCAAAAATTCAGAAATTTCTGAAATATTCATATCCGTTTCTCTGAGTAAGGTTTTTGCTTTATTGATCTTGATTTGATTAACTAAAACTTTTAAAGGTACATCAAAATTTTGTTTAATAATCTTACGAATGCGCTCTGCTGTGTAGCCTGTTTCTTCAGAAATAAATTCTAAATCGATTTTATTGTTGATGTTTGAGTGAATGACAGATAGGATATTTGCAGCATCTTTAGAAAGTTCATCTTCACTTAAAATAGGCAGATGATCTATACTCTTGTCGGTAATGTTGCTTTGGTAAAAATCAATCAAAAATACTTCAAGTAAATTCGCAATCATCTGTTGCTTTCCTGTTAGACTTCCATCAAGTGCTGTATACAAATTAAGTTTATATAAACTTGTTTTAGGCAATTCTAACGCAGCAAATAATGACTTTAAAATATTGGATTGAAAAGCTGTCAGTTTTTGAACACGATTTGACACTTGATTCAAAGCTTCAAATTTGCACACAAAACTGAAATTTACTATATTTGAAGCATCTCTACCATTGCCATAAAGGTCATGAAAATCATTGGGTTTGATCAGGATTCCATATCCTTTCTCAACCATCATATTATTGGATTCAATGTGACCAATGATGTGTCCGTGATCGACATACATAAATTCCCAAAAATCATGACTTTCACCCTTAAAAATATGAGTGTTCTTAAGCTCAGAATAGTAAATCGCATGAATGGCTTCGATGCGAATGTCTTTCTTAATTTCGTGTAAAGCAAAATCACTTTTCATGGTTTATCGAACAACCCGACCACTCCCATCACCTTGCATGAGTGTCAAGACTTCAGTTTCACTCACGTGATTAAAGTCTCCAACAATACTGTGTTTGAGTGCACTGGCTGCTGTCGCAAAATCAACAGAAGCTTGTGGATCCATCTTTTTAGCAAAAGCGTGGATGAGTCCAGCTGCAAAGGAGTCTCCGCCTCCAACTCGATCAACAATATGCAAGTTATAATTGGGTGCAAAATAGGCTGTATCTAAAGTATACAGCATGGCAGACCATTTGTTATCATCTGCGGATAGAGAAGTTCGTAATGTAATGGCAATATGTGGAATACCAAAACGCTCACTTATTTGTTTAGCTACATCTTGATAAGAATCTTTGTTCATAATCCCTACAGAGACTTCAGTATTTTTAGCTTTAATCCCAAATACATTTTCTGCATCTTCCTCATTGGCAATGAGTACATCAACATAAGGCATAAGTTGACTCATTACTTTTTGAGCGTCATCTTTAGACCACAGTTTCTTACGATAGTTTAAGTCACAACTGACTTTTAAACCTTTTTCTTTAGCTCGTTTCGCAACCTCTATACTCATTTTTGCAAGCTCAGGACTCAATGCTAAAGTTATGCCTGTAACATGAAACCAATCTTTACCCTCAAAAATTGACCCAAAATCAAAGTCTTCTGTTTTTGCACAAGAAATCGATGAACCAGCACGATCATAAATCACTTGTGAAGCTCTTTGAGAAGCACCTTTTTCTAAGAAGTAAATACCTAGACGATCTCCCCCTCGAACAATATATTGAGTGTTAACTCCTTCTTGTCGAAGGGTCTTGAGTGCACTTTCACCCAAAGCATTCTTAGGAAGTTTGGTTACAAAATAAGTGTTATGACCAAATTGAGCCAAACTCACCGCTACATTCGCTTCGCCACCTCCAAAGCTCGCTTCAAATTTTGATGCTTGTTCAAATCGTAAGTACCCCTCAGGAGCTAATCTCAACATGATTTCTCCAAATGTAATGATGTTCATGTATTTACCTCTGAATTAAATGGATAGATGCATTTGCAACACCATTTTCAAAATATATCGCTTTAATCTTTCCTTGATCATCCAATACTTTTGTATTTTCTAAAAAACGATACCCTATACTTTCAAAATATCGAATAGAGCGCACAATATTAGAAGTTTTATAAGCCAAATGTATGTCTTTAATCATCGGATTTTTAACGTTTATCAATTCAACTTGACCCACAAAACTACTTTTAGAGTGAGTGCTTATCTCTTGTTTAAACATAGATTTCAAATCTTGAATGTCTCGATGATAGTCATGGCTAAGCAAGCCGACATGATCGAAATTCAATTCTAAAGCAGAGTTTAGTGTGCTTTCAATCTTTTCTTCAATTAAATCAAAGCGATTATCTAGGATATCCTTTGGCTCAATCATCCAACTCGCACCAATTGCAATGACACGAGGATCTTTGAGATAAGCAATCATATTCTCTTGATTAATGCCGCCTGTTGGAACAAATCTAGCTTGTGGATAAGGACCCGATAAAGCTTTTATTGTGTTTACTCCCCCCATAGCTTCAGCGGGAAAAAATTTCATTAAAGTGATTCCTTTTTCTAACGCAGCTTCCACTTCTGACGCGTTTGAAACACCAGGTATAATGGGAATCTTCCTTCTTAGAGCTTCTTCTACAATTTTTGGATTAAAGCCTGGAGTCACAATGAACTTTGCACCTACATTAATCGCAATTTCGAGTTGTTCTAGTGTGAGTACAGTGCCTGCCCCAACACAAAAATCTGGATCCATTAAAGCAATATTTTGGATGGCTTGAGCTGCCGCCTCTGTCCTAAAAGTGATTTCTAAAACAGGTAAACCTTTATGCTTAAAACTTTGCGCTAGCTTAACTGCTTTGGATGCGTCTTCAATTTTTACAACTGGAATGATGCCAAACCCATACAGTTTTTCAATCAGTTTTTCCATGTTTTCCTCATGTTTCTTTTTTTAAACATAGCACAAAATAAAAACCCTTAGTAAGGGCTTTCATAAAACTATAAATTTTGAAGATAAAAGTGTAAAACTAATTGGCTTTAAGCTCTAAGATCACATCTCTAAGTTCGGCAGCACGTTCAAAGTCTAAGACACGTGCAGCTTCTTTCATTTCTTTCTCAAGCGATTCAATGAGACGCTCTTTTTCCTTCTTATCTTGTTTATGATGTTTATCCAGATACTTACGAGCCATCGTTTGTGTTTCTTTGCCACGGATGACATCATGAATTTCTTTTTTGATGGTCGTAGGGGTAATGTTGTGTTCTAGATTATACGCGATTTGAATCTCACGACGACGCTCTGTTTCCTTCATCGCTTTAGCCATCGAATCCGTGATGCGATCGGCATACAAAATGACTTTCCCATGTGCATTACGAGCCGCACGTCCGATGGTTTGAATCAAACTTCTTTCAGATCTTAAAAAACCTTCTTTATCCGCATCTAAGATACAAACCAAAGAGACTTCAGGTAAATCTAAGCCTTCTCTAAGGAGGTTAATCCCAACCAACACATCGTATTTACCTTTACGCAAATCATGAAGGATTTCAATGCGTTCTAAGGTATGCGTTTCATGGTGAAGATAAGCGACTTTAATGTCTAGACGTTTAAGATACGCTGTCAATTCTTCAGCCATTTTAACGGTTAAAGTGGTAATCAAGACACGTTCATCGACTGCTTTGCGTTGTTGAATTTCCGAAATGATGTCATCGATTTGACCTTTAGATGGCCGCACAAAAAGTTCTGGATCAATCAGGCCTGTTGGACGAATGATTTGTTGGACCACTTCACGATTGGTTTTCTCCATCTCATAATCCCCAGGGGTTGCAGAGACAAAGATGACTTGATTGATCATGGTTTCGAATTCATCAAAACGCATTGGACGGTTTTCGAGCGCTGAAGGTAGACGAAATCCATAGTCCACCAGAGTGGTTTTACGGGCTCTATCCCCATTAAACATTCCTCTGACTTGCGGAATCGAAACATGCGACTCATCGACTACAAACAGGAAATCTTTGGGGAAATAATCAAATAAATTGAAAGGTCTTTGCCCAAAATCACGTCCGTCAATATGCATGGAGTAGTTTTCAATCCCCGAACACATGCCCAGTTCTCTTAAAGATTCTAAATCATATTTGGTGCGTTGTTCTAAACGTTGCGCTTCTAAAAGCTTGTTTTCTGCTTTTAACTCTGCCAATCGTACAGTCAGTTCTTTTTCGATCTTATCCGTCGCAATTCTCATTTGATCTTTTGAGCGTGAGTACTCATTGGCTGGAAAGATGTTGTAGATGGAATAGGCATTGAGAACTTTACCAGTGACACGATCCACTTCCGTAATCCGTTCAATTTCTTGATCGAAGAGTTCAATGCGTAGATTGAATTGATCCGTATAACCAAATGAAATCTCAATCACATCACCATTGACTCTAAAGGTTCCACGCTTCATTTCAATATCATTGCGTGCATATTGACGCTCTACCAATTTTTGAAGTAAGACTTTGCGATCAATGGTTTCACCTTGGCGAATGGTAAAGAATAAATTACGATATAAGCTTGGATCAGATGAAGCATAGATACAGGCAACAGAAGCCACGATGATGGTGTCTCTTCTTTCTAAGACGGCATTTAATGAAGCCATTCTCAGCATGTCTAACTCTTCATTGATCATCGAAGTCTTTTCAATGTAGGTATCGCTCTTTGGTAGATAAGCTTCAGGTTGGTAATAATCAAAGTTAGAGACAAAATACTCCACCCGATTGTTGGGAAAGAGTTCTTTAAATTCTGAGTACAGTTGTCCAGCTAAAGTTTTATTATGCACAAAAACCAAGGTTGGTCGATTCACCTTGGCGATGACTTGAGAGACGGTATAGGTTTTACCTGTGCCCGTTGCCCCCAATAAGACTTGATATTTTTTTCCTGTTTCTAAGCCATCAACCAACTGTTTGATGGCTGTGGGTTGATCCCCCATCGGCGAATAAGGGGATACCAGTTCAAATTTATTCATTGAGTAGTTTTAATGCCTCGATTTTTTGGGTATCTTTGGCTTCATTGTCTAGATGCCACTCGCGAACCACTTCTGAAAGCAAAGCATCTAAGAGTTCTTTAGAAACAAGGCCATTTGGATCCATTTTTAAACTGCTTTGAAAAGCTTGAATGGCTTCTTGTGTACTTAAGTCATAATAGCCATCCATGCGACTCACCGCATACCCTAGGAAGTCTAACGAGAGTTGCGCATCTTGAATGGAAGGATGAACTTGGTCAAGTTCATACGCTTCACCCTCACTTAAATCTGTGAAAGGACGAGACATGATGGGATGTTGTTCTACGATGATGTCAGGGGTAATCCCTACTTCATGAATGTGATTGCCTAAAGGGGTTAGCCACTCGGCGACTGTGTATTTAAGGCTTGATCCATCTGAGAAAGGATATTGTTGTTGTACAGTGCCTTTTCCATAGGAAGTCACCCCAACAACCGTTGCTTCACGATTTTCAGTAATGGCTGCCGTAAAAACTTCAGCTGCAGAAGCGGTGTTCTCATTGATGAGAATGACAATCTCTTCAAAGTCCATGATCACATTACCTTTAGATGTGGAAACTAATCGTTCACCATCCGTGGTGTCTTGTTGGATGAGAATGGCTCC
>CAZHIG010000068.1:0-5732 GCA_964532705.1 uncultured Erysipelotrichaceae bacterium | reverse complement strand
CCCTCAATACTTGGGGTATAAAGGTCTTTCTTAATGGGTTTAACCACATCAATCTGATTGGCAATTAACTTAGAATTGTGAATCACTAAATGACTCGCAAGCTTTTCTCCTAAGAATTCAAAATTTTCAAGAAGTTCTTGAGTTGTTCTTAAATGTTGTTTTGGGCTTTGAGCATTTCTACGTTTTTCATCATTGTAAATATAGAGTGGATGACGTGCAGAACCAACCGCCTTGGCTTGAATGTAAACATCTCTAAATATCGCATCCTTAGGATGGAGATAATGTGCATCCGAACTTGCAATGATTGGAATCTTGAGCTCAATCGCACAATCTACAATCTTAATCAGTACTTTTTTAAGATCATCAACACAAGCAAAATTCCCTTCAGAAATTAAATGGCTATAGTTTTCTAAACTTTGTATTTCTACATAGTCATAGAAAGCCATAACTTGTTTTAAATCCTCTAACGTTCCAACAAGCGCAGTATCAAAAACTTCAGAATTTAAACACGCACTTCCTACCAATAAATCCTTACGATGTTGTACTAAATGACTTCTTTTAAGACGCGCTTCACCAGAAGCATCCTCTTTACCATTGTTTACGATGCCTTGAATGTGTGCCAATGAAACCAATTGGTAGATCGATTTAAGTCCCTCTTCATTTTTAGCCAATACATTAACATGGTATCTTCTGAGTTTCTTATAGGAATCTTTAGAACCCAAACTACTTAAGTCATTCAAACTTAAATCTTTCAAGTCTTCATTTAACCATTTTTGTAAAATGGTAGACAGAACCTCAGCATCATAATCAGCACGGTGTGCAATATCTTCGTCATAACTTAATTTCAAATACTTCGCTATGTTGCCTAAACGATAGGAACGTTTATCCTCGAAAAGTGCACGAGATAAATCTAAAGTGTCAATGACTGGAATTTTCAATTCATTTAAACCACAACGTTTAAAGGCTTCATTGATAAAGCTTTGATCAAAGGAAGCATTGTGTGCAACCAATACACAATCCTTAAAAAAAGCTTCCCATTCTTGAACATAATCTTGTTCCCGTTTTGCATTGATTAAATCATCATTTGTGATATTAGTCAGTCTTGAGATGTGATCAGTCATTGAAAAACCAGGATTCACAAACATTTGAAGACGCTCAATTACCATTCCATTGCGAAGTTTTACCCCACCAAATTCAATGATTCGATCATCTTGTTTAGAAAGTCCAGTGGTCTCTAAATCAAATACAACAAAAGTTAAATCTCTTAATAAACGATCATCAGGGCGATAAACGATGTTTAAGTGATCATTGACTACATCAAATTCACAACCATAAATCATCTTAAACTGTCTCTCTGGATGCATTTTTAACAGAGATTCAACTTGCTTTTGAGCTTTAGGGTAAGCTTGCACGCTATTATGATCTGTGATCGCTATGCCTTCATGGCCCCATTCAAAAGCTTGTTTGATGTAGGACTCAACACTGGCTGTGGCATCCATTTCAGACATATTGGAATGCACATGGAGTTCAACATGCTTGAGGCTTGCATCATCATTTCGCTTAAATAAATCTGAAGTTAATCGTACTTCCTTAGCATTGATTAGCAACTCTTTACCATAATTGTCATAAACGATATCACCATACACTTCAATACTTTGGCCAATCTTAAAAGCATTATACTTCTGTAATTCTTCAGGCTTTTCAAGAAATTTTAGAAAGGATAAAGCATCTGTACCATCATAAAAATAGATTGTCTTTCTTAATACAGAATTGTTTCTTACCCATTGATCCTCAATATCAAAAATCTCGCCTATAACTTTAATCTCTTTAAGACCTACATAAATATCTGAAAGTTGAGTTAATGGGTAATCATCTAATTTTGATTTACGATATTTAGGTAAAGCTGTATTGACTTCATTAGAATGCTCAGCAACACGTTCTTTTGACTCAATAACAAGCTCAGGAGATATCCTTTGCCGAACAAAGAATTTAAGTATAATGCCTCTATTTTTCATCCATTGAGTTAATTGTTCTAATTGAGGCTCTATTTTATCCAATTCTTTGACTGAATCCAGTAAAAATACATAACCATCATCCTCAAGAATGTTTAAGTCATTGATTCTTATGAAACCTTCATGCTCAGTTAAAGCTTGTTTAACATAAGCTTGAATATCCTTTGGTCCTAAATCAGATTCTTCTGCCTCAATGATTAATGTCAAATCTAACTCAATCGCTTCACTTAATCCTTGGATTAATTTTTGATACAACTCAAAACCTATCGCTTGTTTAAGTTTTAGGTATAGAGTTGCATGATCCTTTTCTTTATTTAAAACGATGTGATATTTAGAATGATTAAAATAGATCTTATCTAAACGATCAAAATTAAGTTTCTCAATGATTACACTAAAATCTTTATTCTGCATTTAGTAGTCTTTCTAGAATATGCTTTGCAGCCAAATTCCCAGCAGCTAAAGCATGTATCACTGTTTTTGGACCTGTTACACCATCACCTGCCGCAAAAACATTCTTTAATGTAGTTTCATACTGCTCGTCAACAATGATTTGATTAAATTCATCCTTTAATAATCCTTTAAAATTTAATGCTTTTACTTTAGAGCCAATGGCGCTTACAAACAAATTAGCATTCAATTTTTTAACGATATTGGTCGTAACTAAGGTTGGTTTATGACCTGTACCCTCTTCGACAAGTTCAGTCTGATAAGCGTAAATATCAATCTCATCACCATTGAGATCACAGATTTCAAATGGATCTGTAAACTCATGAATGGTGACTCCTAATTGAATGGCTTCTTTAATTTCTGAACTTCGTGCAGGCATTTGCTTAATCCCTCTACGATAGACAAGATGTGTTTGTATCCCAAATTTTTGCGCCGTAATGGCCACATCCATTGCAACATTTCCACCACCCATCACAACAATCGATTCTAGATGTGAAAAATGCAAATGAAACGTCTCGTAGCCTAAGTTAAGTAAGTTTAGAAAAGCTTTCCAGCCCATGACTTTATCGTTCTCATATCCCACTATTTTTGCATCATTCACCAATGATGCACCAATCCCTAAAAATACTGAATCATATTGATTCTTTAATAAACGATCGTAATCATTTTGGGTTGAAATAAGTGTGTCTAAATTGTACTTTAAACCTAAACCGACTAAATGTTGTAGTCTTTTATCTACCACATGATTCGGTAATCGATATGGAGGAATCCCATGGGTAAGAACCCCACCCAATTTTGAACTTTTCTCAAAAAGCTCAACGAATACACCATTCTCAAGTAAATATTGAGCACACGCTAAAGATGCAGGTCCCGAACCAACAATCGCTACCTTGTATTGTGTTTTGGCTTGAATCTTTGCATTTGATTGGTAATGATCACCAATAAAACGCTCAATAAGTCCAATTTTAACAGGTGCATTTTGTTTCATTCGGACACAGACCGCTTCACATTGCATTTCTTGATAACAAACCCGTCCACAAATTTCAGGAAAACTGGTTTTAGACTCAGATATGGCCTTCGCTTCTTCACCCTTACCCTCAATAAAAGCCATAATCATGGCTGGAATATCGTTATGTGCAATACATCCTTCCATACAAGGCTTATGACGACAATTTAAACAACGTTGAGCTTCAAAAAGTGCTTCTTCATAACTAAGACCTTTTTGCTCTGTATAGAGATCATGACTCATTTTGCCATCTTAAGAAGTGCTTCTTGTGCAGCTTTTTGTTCAGCACGTTTTTTAGAACTTCCCTTACCCTTTCCATATACAATTGAATCTATCATTACTGCCATCTCAAATTCTTTTTGATTCGCAGGACCTGAACTGGCAATCAAAACATATTCAATGCTACGTCGATCTTCTGCTTGAACATATTCTTGAAGTTGTGTTTTGTAATCTTGATTTGATTCGATGCCTTCAAACTTACTGAGATCTTGATATACCTGTGAAAGAACTTGATTAACAATGTCCATATCACCATCTAAATATAGAGCCCCTATGAAAGCTTCAAATAAATCAGCTAAAGTACTGGGTTTTGAGTCACCACGATCAGAAAGCTCTCCTTTACCAAGTTTTAGAAATTGTGCTAAACCAAGTTCCGTTGTGATACTGGCTAAACTGGGTTCACAAACCATTGAAGCTCTTAATTTTGTTAATGGGCCTTCTTCCATATGTGGATAAAGGCGATAGAGGTGTTGAGCTGTCCACAATTGTAGTACAGCATCACCCATAAATTCTAAACGTTGGTTATCTTTTAAATTTAAACGAGCGTTTTCATGTTTAAAAGATCGATGGATAAAAGCTTCTTCGATGCATTTAATACAATTTACACGGATATTATGTTGACTCAACCAATCTTGAAAAATCATATGTTTATTATACATGAAAGCATCAATCAATAGACTCCAAGCTCAGTTGTTTTTGGATATTTTCAATGTAATTTTGATTTTCTTTGATGTGTTTATTTTTTACAATCTCGAAAGCATCTTCTTTTGCCACTTCTAATATTTTGGCATCTAAAACTAAATTAGCAACTAAGAAACTAGGAATACCCGACTGCTTTAGACCAAATATCTCCCCGGGTCCTCTCAGTTCTAAATCTTTATTCGCAATTTCAAAGCCATTGTTGTTGTGTTCAAGCACTTCAAGTCTTTTAAGACTGAGTTCATCTTCAGTATCACTTAATAAAAAACAATATCCCGTCTCTTCTCCTCTACCCACTCGTCCTCTCAATTGATGAAGTTGGGATAAGCCAAAACGATCTGCATCATAGATCACCATAATATTTGCAGATTTAACATTGACACCGACTTCTATCACGGTGGTTGTTACCAGAATATCTGTCTTATGATGCGTAAAGCGATGCATCACATCATCTTTTTCTGATGATTTTAGTTTGCCATGCAAATAGTCAATCGAAATTTCTTTAGGCAAAACTTTTCTAAGAGCTTTATAAATGCTATTGACCGATTTCGCATCACTTTCTTCATTTTCTTCTATGCTTGGACAAACCACATAAATTTGTTGTTTATCCTTGATGAAAGACAGTAAATCAGAAAGGATTGGAGCAATCGAATTTTGATGAATTACTTTTGTGATCACTTCTGCTTTACTGCTGTGATACTCCGTTATGGTTGATACATCTAAGTCTCCAAAAACAACAGAAGCCAGAGTTCTTGGAATGGGTGTTGCACTCATCAAAAGAAAGTCCACATTATCTCCTTTATCTGCCATTTTACGTCTTTGATTGACACCAAAACGATGTTGTTCATCCACAACAACCAAACCAATATTCTTAAATACAAGATCATCTGAAATCAATGAATGCGTACCGATTAAGATGTCAATATCACCACATAATAAAGCTTGTAGAATTTCTTTTCGTGCTTGCGATGATTTAGATGCGCTTAAAACTTCGATACGAACAGACTCAGGTAAATAAGATCTCAAGGTTTCAAGATGTTGATAGGCTAAAATTTCAGTCGGTGCTAAAAGCGCGGTTTGATAATGGGCTAACACCGTTGCGTACATCGCCAAGGCTGCTAAAACAGTTTTACCTGATCCAACATCCCCTTGAAGTAAACGATACATTCTTTTTGATGACTGTAAATCATTTAACAATTGATCTAATACATGGTTTTGTTGAGAACTCAGGGTAAAAGGAAGTTTTTGTTTCCAGTCTTCAATGACTCTACGATCAAAAACTTTAATTC
>CAZHIG010000067.1:0-5763 GCA_964532705.1 uncultured Erysipelotrichaceae bacterium | reverse complement strand
GGTAGAGGCACATCCACTTATGATGGGATGGCTTTGGCTCAAGCCATGCTTGAATATTTATCCGTGGTCAATCAATGTAAGACCATATTCTCAACACACTATCATGAACTCACCCATTTGGTTGAAAGTTTAAACAACGCAGTCAACATGCACGTTGAAGTTCATGAAGAGAAAAATGAAGTTACTTTTTTATATCGAGTTAAAAAAGGGAAAGCCAATAAGTCATATGGGGTTAACGTCGCTAGACTTGCTCATTTACCTGAAGCAATCATTGATCGTGCGCATCAACTCTTAATTGATTTGGAAAGCCAAAAACGTGTTGTTCAACAAAGTATGCAAATGGTTGAAGTGCCTCATATTCCTAAAGAAATTGAAGATTTTATCCAACGTTTATATGCCATCGATGTCAATCATTTAACACCTATGGAAGCTTTAAAGATTTTGGATGATGTTAAAAAGGAATTTAAAAACTGATGGCTAAGATTAAAGTCTTAGAGGCGCAACTCTCTAATATGATTGCAGCTGGTGAGGTTGTAGAACGTCCCAGTGCTGTGGTTAAAGAACTCATCGAAAATGCCATTGATGCTCAAGCTAAAAACATCGATATCTTTATTGAAGAAGGGGGTCTTTTAAGCATTGAAGTAAAAGATGATGGCTTTGGGATGGACGAAGAAGATGCACTCAAGTGTTTAGAACGACATGCTACTTCAAAGATTCATGATGAACAAGAACTCTTTGCGCCTCCTTATTTAGGTTTTAGAGGAGAAGCTCTTCCTTCCATTGCATCGGTTTCTAAACTCAGCATTAAGACATCTACAATTAACAGTGGAGCCATGGTTTATGTTGAGTTTGGAGACATCAAAAAACAAAATCTTTATGTTGGACCACAAGGAACCAGCATTCGAGTGGAGGCTTTGTTTCATCAAACCCCAGCCAGACTTAAACACATGAAGTCTATTGCTTATGAACAAGCACGTATTGTTTCTTTGGTAGAGAAATTTGCTTTGGCCAATGAAGGGATAGGATTTAGACTTTATCAAGAGTCTCAGTTAATTTTAAATACCAATGGATCCAACCATCTCAAAGAAACATTTACGCAAATCTATGGTTCATATGTTGGAAGACATATGCATTATTTTGAGTTTGAAGATTTTGACTTTAGCGTTAAAGGATTGTGGGGAGAATCACATCTTCATCGATCCTCCCAAAAAGACATCCTAATATTTATTAATCAAAGAATTGTTAGACACCCAAAACTCAATAAAGCCATTCTAGAAGCTTATCAAGACTTTATTCCAGCACATCGATATCCTTTGGTTCTGCTGCATATCACGGTTGATCATAAACTAGTGGATGTGAATGTACATCCCTCTAAATGGGAATTAAGACTCTCAAAAGAGCAACAACTTTATTATCTTATTGTGGATGAGTTGCGCAAATTACTTCATCAGGTCAGTCAGGTTAAGCCAGCCAGCATTGAACCATTAGAAGTCTTCGAAGAACAAACAGAATTATTTGATTTAAATCATTATCAAAGTCAAGAACAACTCGACCTCAAACATGAAGTTAGCACATTCCCAGTTCTGGATTTGATTGGACAAATGCATGGTCGATATATTTTAGCCAGCAGTGAAGATGCGCTTTATTGGATAGATCAACACGCAGCAAAAGAGCGTGTGAATTATGAAAAAATTCTAAGTGAACTTGAAGATAACTCAAGCACCTATGAACTTCTTTTACCGCTTCAAATAGAATTAAGTCCAAGCATCATGACTCAATTTGATGAACTTCAAAAAGCATTTAGTCCATTGAATATCGAATTTGAACGTTTTTCATCATCAAGTATCGTCATACGCGTAGTCCCTTTATGGGCTAGAAACTTAGACTTAGAACATCTCTTTTTAGATTTAATTGAACGATATGAGTCTGAACATGCGCTGACACGTGAATCCATCCAAGATGCGACCATCGCAACATTGGCTTGTCACAGGTCTGTTCGTTTTAATGAAGCATTAAATCGTGAAGCCATGAAGCAGATCATCGATGAACTCTCTTTATGTAAGCAACCCTATCACTGTCCACATGGTCGTCCTACTCTAGTAAAGATTTCTACCCATTCTATGTTCAGAGATTTTGATCGATGAAAAAAGTATTGGTTATTGCTGGTTTAACTGCCAGTGGAAAGACCTCACTCAGTCTTGATTGGGCATTAAAACTAAAGGGTGAAATCATCAATGCCGATTCTCAACAAGTGTATCAAGGCTTAGACATTGGGACCGCTAAAGCAAGTTCATTAGAACAACACATTGTTCCTCATCATCTCATCGATATTCTTAAAGTAGATGAGAATTTTAATGTGAAACTCTTTCAAGAATTGTGTCGTCAAAAGATTGACGAGATTTCTCATCGAGGTCATTTGCCCATTTTAGTAGGTGGCACGGGTTTATATTTAAAAGCTGCTCTATATGACTACGTTTTTGACGAAGAAACTGCACAAGATCCGTTCGAAAACATAAGGACTGAGGACTTGGTTAGAAAGCTCAAAGACATTGATCCAAAATCTTTAGAGTCGATTCACCCAAACAATCGTAAACGAATTATAAGAGCGTTGAATATGGCCAAAACTTCTTTGAAATCCGATCGCATTGAAGCTCAAAACCATCAAGCTCTTTATGATGTTTATTGGTTGGTGCTCAGTCCTCCTAAATCTGTCATTGACCAAAGGATTCAAGAGAGAGTGGATAAGATGTTTAAAGCTGGTTTATTGGAAGAAGTCACACACTTCTTTAAAGAAGATAAGACACATTCCTATCAAAGTTTTCAAGCCATCGGTTATAAAGAATTTAAGGATTACCTTAATCAAGAAGCCAGTTTAGATGAAGTCAAGGAAAAGATTGTTGTGAGAACACGTCAATTTGCCAAAAAGCAAATGACCTGGTTTAGACATCAATTACCCTCAAAATTTGTGAACAGTTTAGATGCAGAAGAGATGCAAAAAGCCTATGAAGACGTTATAAATTGGTTAGAGGTAAAAACATGAAAAAGATCGTTGTAGCAGGAGGGTGTTTCTGGGGGGTAGAAGAATACTATCGACGACTCAAAGGCATTGTGAATACAAGAGTTGGATATGCTCAAGGTTTAATTAAAAACCCAAGTTATCAAGAAGTGTGTACAGGTCAAACAAAGCATGCTGAAGTTTGTGAACTCGAATATGATGAGAATGTCCTTCCCCTTGAGAAAGTGCTCGAACATTTGTTTAGAATCGTAGATCCAACTTCACTTAACAAACAAGGACATGATGTGGGTACACAATATCGAGTGGGTGTTTATTTTATCGATCCCAAGGATGAAGAACGTATTCAAGCGTATTATGATAAGAAGGCATCCGAATATTCTAAACCTTTAGTGATGGAACTTGAGGCCCTTCGAGAGTTTTATGATGCGGAGACTTATCATCAAAAATACTTGGTTAAAAATCCAGGTGGATATTGCCACGTCAACATGAAATTAATAAAAGATGATGAAAAGAAATGACGAGTAAATCGTCATTTTTTTTAGGAATAAATTGATAAGACGTTTACTAATAAGTAGATGTTAACCATTCAAAATCTAAGCAAGAAATATGGTAATAGAACCGTACTAAATCAGATTAATCTTAATCTTGAGCCTTATTCCATATATGGGGTACTGGGTCACAATGGATGTGGGAAATCAACCCTCTTTAAAAGCATCATGGGTCTTATCTCTATCAGTGAGGGGAACATTTACTTAGAAGGAAAGGTTCGAACATTTGAAGACCAAAGGTTCTTTGGTTATATGCCAGAGCAAAAATCTTTGTTGCCTGATCTACACATAAAAGAACATCTTGAGCTTATGGGCAAGCTCAAAGGACTAAGCATTGAAACCATCGAAAAAGAATCCACTCGATTGATTCATGACTTTGGGTTAGAAAATCACCAACACAAACGCATTCGAGCATTGTCTAAGGGGCAACAACAGAAAGTACAATTAATGATTGCCTTGATAAACGATCCCAAAATTCTTATCTTAGATGAACCTTTAAATGGACTTGATATCGAGAGTGTCGATTTTTTTATTAAAATCCTTAAGTCTTTTGCTCAAAAAGGAAGATCGATTCTAATCTCAAGTCATCAAATAGAATTTATGGATGCACTTTGTACGCACATCATCCTTTTAAAAGAAGGAAAGAGTTTATTCCAAGGAGCAATTTCAAGTGTACAAGATTCATTTGGATATACCTTACAAGTCAACCATGCCATGGAAAAGTATTTAGAGGGGGCTAAATATGAATGCAACGGGCAAAGAATTAAGGTAAGTCTTTCTTCAAAAACACAAGCCATAAAGTTGCTTTCGAATTTGTCGAAGCAGAAAGAACTTGAGTTTATTAAACTCGCTGCAAAGTCGCTTCCTGAAATTATGAAGGAGCATCCATGAAAATACTATTGGCTTTCTCTTTGAAGCGTAGACTAACTAATAAAATGAATCTTATTCTTTCAGCATTGTTTATCGGACTACTCTTTACACTATTATTCTTTGATGTAGTCAGTGACATATTCAAATTAGAGTTTAGTCAAGCCTATGAGATTGTTTTAAATAATGAAGCTAAAGAATGGTTGAACAATGAAGATCTCTGGACCAGTCAAGGTTTTGTATTTACTCAAGACACAGGGAATAGTGCAATTCTTAAAGAAGGGAATCAATTTACAATTACAGGTAAAAGTGATCTATTGATTCAAACTAAAATTAAAGAACTTATTTTAGATAATCATCAAAGAATTCTTTTAAGTAGTGCGAATGAGTCGATGCAAAGTTGGTTAGATGAATATATGTATATTGAAGTTCAATTTGAGAACAATGCTTTAAGTGAGAATGCATTAAAAGAGCAGTTTATTATCGTCTTACTTACGTCACTATATTTTATGATGTTGAACTTTATCGCAGTTAATTCAAATGAAATCATCTTGGAGAAAACATCCAATTTCTTAGCCCTCATTCTAAGTTCAATAACTTCTTTTGAACACTATATTTCAAAACTACTGAGTGGATTTTTAACCCTTTTATTTCAAATATTGAGTTCTTCTTTAAGTATGTCTTTAGTTTTTTTACTTAGATATCAATACGATCAAGGAAAAGGTCTGTTTGAAGTGCTAACGAAAATTTTACTCATCCCACTTAATGACTTTTCATTCAAAAATATTTTTGTGTTGTTAGACTTGGATTTCACTGATTTAGGGAAGTTTATACTGAGCTTTATATTCTTAATTCTTGGGATGATGATTGTTCAAACATTGGTTTTGGTTCTCTCATCAACCATTAAGAACAGTGAAGAAGCGGCTTCAATACAAGGCCCTTTCTATTTTGGATTACTGATCGTATATTATTTAAGTTTGTCATTAAACGCATCAGAACATCTGACTCAAGGTCTTGGTTATACCTTATCCTTTCTACCCATTACTTCAATCCTAATAATGCCCATGCGTTTAGTTTTAACAACAGTACCTTCTTTTGAAGTTTTTCTTTCGCTTATGATTCAGGGATTCACTTTGTTTAGTGTTATGTTCTTGCTATTTCCAGTTTATAAAAGAGGATTGCAATCAAACTAGTTTACAACTTGTTAAATGTTTAACGAATTATTGTAAATTACCTTGATAAACATCTCACAAGCAAGTAAAATGATAATGCAAGGAGGAATAATATGAAAAAATTATTCGGATTATTTACAGTCGTTGCGCTTGTTTTAAC
>CAZHIG010000066.1:0-5868 GCA_964532705.1 uncultured Erysipelotrichaceae bacterium | reverse complement strand
TCATGCAGGAAAGTCTTAAAAATGTAGGTCTATCTGAAAACTGCATTACATTTATTGAATCAGCTGATCGATCTTTAGCACAAAGCCTAATGAAAGATCGTCAAAACATAGAAGTCTTAATCCCAAGAGGTTCGCATCGTTTGATTCAATCAGTGATTGATGAAGCAACTGTCCCGGTTCTTGAAACTGGGGTTGGAAACAATCACTTATATGTTCATCAAGATGCGGATATCGATCAAGCACTTAAAATCCTTGTCAATGCGAAGTGTTCTAGAGTCAGTGTATGTAACGCTTTAGAAAAATGCTTAGTTGATAAAACCATCGTAGATGCCTTCATTCCAAAAGCCCTTGAACTGCTTAAAGACAATAAGATTGAAGTTAAAGTATGCGAAAAACTTTATCCAAAGTATCCATACCTCACCTTAGCAACTGATGTCGATTGGGACACAGAATATCTTGATCGCATCATCGCCATTAAGCAGGTAGAAAACATGGATGAAGCTTTAAGACATATCCAACGCTATGGTACTAAACACTCTGAAAGCATCATGACTCAAAGTGAAGAAGTTGCTCAACGTTTCTTAACTGAAGTGGATGCGGCCGTGGTGTATCATAATGCCTCTACTCGATTTACCGATGGTTCTGAGTTTGGCTTAGGCGCTGAAATTGGTGTTTCTACTCAGAAACTCCATGCCCGTGGTCCCATGGGATTAGAAGCCTTAACAAGTTACAAATACATTGTCAAAGGGAATGGTCAAATAAGATAAAAAAACGTAAGCGCTAAGCTTACGTTTTCTATTGATGAACCACAATATCGATGTGTGTTCCCACACTTACATATTCATTAAACTTGCTCATTGAACAAATCTCTCCACGATCATATCCACTACCACAGTTTGAATAAGTCACACTGTAGGTCAAGTTCGCAGAATTTAAATTTAAGGTATAGAAGTAACTGGTTAAACTAGATTCTAATGAACCGACTTGGCTTTCAATAAAGGGTTTACCTAAACTGTAGTACACTCTCATTTCAAATTTCTTATCCAAACTCGATTCAATCTTTGTTCCAGCATTAACATCTTGCCAGATATAGCTGCCATAAATATTGGTATCGTTATACATCTTGATCAAACTGACATCGACATTTTCCAAAAGATTTAAGGCAGTAATTTCTGTTTCTGCATCTGTCATGTTCATGGATTTAAAGTCAGGAACAAGAACAGATACGCCTTTTGAGACAGTTATGGTGAGCGTATCATTTTTCGCTATGAGTGTGTCTGCTGAGATGGATTGAGAGATCACTGAATTGATGGGTAATTGAGAATAAGCTTGTTTAACCACAAGTTTAACCCCTTCTTTCGTTGCCCAAGCTTCAACTTCAGCTGCCAGCTTATGGAGTGTCGTCCAATCTAAAACCTTAATGTTTTTCTCAAATACTTCGGGTCCTGTTGACAAGGTAATGATCGCATAGTCTTTTCTTTGGTAATTTTCCAAAGTTCCACTCTTATCGTTGAACTTGATTCGAATGAATGCCCCTGCTTCTACCGTATCACTGTTTTCATAATTGATTCTTAAGTTGTTAAGTTGATTCTCTGAAATAAAGGTATTGATATCCACTTCATTCCAAGTGCTAAAATCAGGTAATGTAACCGTCTCATCAGGATCAGCTCCTTTAGATACAACGACAGTTAAGATGGATCCTTTAGAAATCGTACTGAGTGGAAGTGGATCCATAGAAATAATCACTTGATCATAAACATCCAAACTAAAGACTTCTTCAACATCCAAGGTAATGTCATTTCGTGCAGCCCAGCTTTCAAGTTCACCAATATTTTGGTTTACATAGTCCGGCACTTTAACCTGATTCATCCACACAAAAGCAAGGGTGGATAAGATAAGTGTTAGTGAGATCAACACAACCGAAAGAATGATCTTTAAACGCTTTTGTTTTCGATAGCTAGGGTCAATCTGAGTTTCTTCAATGTGTTCTTGACGTTGAATAGACCTTGGTTTTTCTTGATCTTTTTTATTCTTATTATCTTTTTTAGGATCTAGCTTTTTTTGAGCAATGGTATCCTCGTAGTTCTTTTCTGAAAACTTAGACAAAAAATCACTCATAACGTTTCAACTCTCCTTTGGATAAATGATAAGCAAGATCTGACTGCTTCGCAATCTCAGCAGAGTGCGTAACCATAATGATGCATTTATTGTGTTGATGAGCCAGGTTCTTAAAAATTTCAATCATTTCGTTCTCTAAACTCTCATCAAGGTTTCCGGTCGGTTCATCCGCTAAAATCACATCCACATTTGAAGCCAAGGCTCTAGCAATGGCTACACGTTGTTGTTCACCCCCAGATAATTTGTTGACAATACGATCCGCTTTTGTTTTTGTGATTCCGATGTAATCAAGAAGATGATAAGCAACATTTTTCTCATCTTTAGGGATTTCATTTTCAGTAATGGCCATGGGAATCATCACATTCTCAACGGCACTCATGTAAGGGACTAAATTATAACTTTGAAAGATAATGGCCACATCGTTTCTTCGATAGGCATCTAAACCTATCGATTTAATGTTTTGCCCTTTATACAGCACTTCACCTGACTTAGGCTCATCGAGTGCTGAAACCAAAGAAAGAAAAGTTGTTTTTCCTGAACCAGATTGACCAAGAATGGTATAAAACTTTCCTTGTTCAAATTCTAGATTAATGTTTTTTAAAATATGGCGTATGTTCTCACCATCTTGATAAAAGTAACTGAGATCTTTGACTTGAAGTATTGACATGGTTTCTCCTACATTAAAATCTTCTTAGGTTTAAGTCTTAAAATATATAACATTGGACCAATGGTCGATAAAAGTACTGTGCTTAAGCTAACACCATACATCACCAATACATACTCAAGATTAAAACTGACTTGATATGCATTGATCACATCTTCTTGAGTAATGTCTCCATACGTTGGATAGAAGTACTCTGGCGTTTCAGTGTTTCCAATGCCTAAATTAATCATTTGTGATGAAGTGGCTTTAGCAATCATGGTCCCTGTCACTAAAGAGATACTGATGGCTACAAAGGCGATCACAAAGACCTCTATGACAATTTGTGTCATCACTTTCCACTTTGATTCACCTAACGATAAGTAGATGCCTAGTTCATGTTTACGGTCTCTTAAGAATAATATGGTAACCAAGGCTAATATTAGGATGGTCGCGAAGATTGCAACATATAAAATGATTTTAGATAACGATCCAATAAATTCAATCGGACCTGCAACAGAATCATACGCATCCGAATCTGCACGAACTTTATAGTACTCAGGCACAAAGTCTAAAGCTGCAAGTTTAAAACTCTCAATCATCTCTGCTTCTTTTAAAACAAAGACTGGGGTAATGTAAATCCAGCTTTGGCGATTGGTTTGATCTGGATACTCTGCATAATACATTTCACTTTGCCACTCAATTTGAGCAATGACCACTTCATTGGGGACATACACACGATTAAAAGCAGAATAATCAATCCACATGTCTTTTTGTTGTGAATTTTCTTGTTCAATCTTAGGACTAAAGATACCAATGATTTCTAAGAAAACATCTTGTTCGATGGTTTCTCCAGCTTGATTGTAATAGACATTGGTAAAGACCACTAAATCACCTAAATGTAAATTATTCAGTTCAGCAAACTGATTGGAAATTAAAGCATAAGGTTCACCAGCATCCACTTCACTTTGTGTAAAGACTCTGCCCTCAATCAGTTCGGCATCCCCATTGGCGATGTCTAGAACTTCTGCAAAATTGATCCCTCTTAATCCAAAATAGGGATTTTCGTAAGCATCAACCATGTTGGGGTCATAATACTGCAGCCCTTTCCCCATTAACCATGTTTCAACATTGTAATCAAAATATTTGACTTGGTCTAATGAACCGATATTTTCTACCATTTCTGGTGAAATGCTTTCCATTTGATTCCACTGTTCTTCAGTCCAATTTTGAATCTTCTCGTAATCCAATTCTAAGGTCGCGTTGGCCCCTAGTTGGAGTTTCATTTGTTTCTCAACATTGACTGAAGCTTGCGATATGGCAATTGAACCTGCCATCACATTGCTCAAAATAAAAACAATCAAGAATAAAAGCAAACTTTTATCTAATCGTCTGGTTAAACTTAGATAAGCACGTTTAATAAAATTCATGGTGTTTCCTCACTCATTAGTATTGTATCACTTTTGTAATACAGTGGAAAAAAACATCCCTTAAACATAAGGGATGGGAGTAAGTTTTCCTAATATAAGGGCTTCTTTAGCCCCTGTTGCACTTGGGACATTGCCAGGACGATGATGTAGAAACTGATTGCCTAATACAACAAAAGCAATGGCTTCTTTCGCATCAGATCTTAATCCTAAGTCTTCTTGTGTTAGCACTGGACAATCAAGGGATAATTTTAATTCATTTAGAAGACATTGATTATAGGCTCCACCCCCTGAAACAACAAGTTGATCAAGCTCTAAGCTTTGTTTTTGGATGGCATCTACAATGCAGTAAACTGTAAACTCTGTAAAAGTTCTTATGATATCTGGATTTGAGTATTTAGCATATTTTTTAAGTATCTCAACAACGAATTGTTCACCAAACAACTCTCGTCCTGTCGTTTTTGGGAAAGGCATTTGTAGATATGGGTGTTTTGTGAGTTCTTCGAATAACTGAGGAATTCGAGTCCCTTTTAAAGCCATTTCTCCGCCTTGATCAAATTCTTTACCATAAAGTTTACGCATGGCCTCATCAATCATCATGTTTCCAGGCCCGGTATCAAATGCTTTAACAACATCATTTAAAACCGTTAAATTTGCAATCCCTCCAATGTTGAGTAAACCGATGCATTTATCTTTTTGAGAAAAAAGTATTTTTTCAGACATTGGTACCAAAGGAGCCCCTTGTCCATCCGCAGCCATGTCCATGACTCTAAAATTATCTATGACTTGAATCTTCGTACGATAAGCAATGATGGAAGACTCCCCTATTTGAAGGGTGCTTTTATACTCATCCTCATTAGGATTTGGAATATGGTAAATGGTTTGACCATGACTTGCGATAAAAGCGACATCACTCGCATTCAAATGACTGCGTTTCATCAGTTCTAGAGCAGCATCGGCAAACAAATGACCCAGTTCTACATTTAAACTTGTGAGTTTGCGAATCCCAGCTTGATCATCTTTGACCAAACTCAATATTCGTTGCTTGGTTAAAGATGGCATCGCTAATGTTATAAAATCTAATGTTTTGATTTGAGTATCTTCATCACAACCAGTGATGTCACACAATACAGCATCTACGCCATCTAAAGATGTCCCTGACATCAAACCAATGGCCAACATCTTATCGACCGCTAATCACATCAACAGGATCAATCAGATTGATGTTGTGAGTTAAGGTAAAAGTCAACATGGTAATGAGTAAACTTAAGAGCAAGAAAATTTCAACAATAGATCCAATACCCACTGTATAGATTTGGTAATGATAGTAAGAAATAAAGGTATCTTGGAAATGAACCATAAAGGCGAAATTCACAATATCAACAAACACAGGAACCATAAAATAGACCAAGACCATAACAATAAATCCAACAAAAATCGCTTCAAATCTAAAGATGTGTTCGACATTTGAAATGTAATTACCGATGGCACGTAGAATGCCAATTTGTTTCTTTCTAAATAAAATAGACGAAGAAATATAATTCCCTAAGAACACCAAAGCAAAATACCCTAAAACAGGAATAATGACTGATATAACTAAAGTTAAGTCATATCGCGTATATCGATTGAGTTGATCGACATAATTAGGCCAAACTGTAACAGCCCCTGCATTCTTAACATCAT
>CAZHIG010000065.1:0-5960 GCA_964532705.1 uncultured Erysipelotrichaceae bacterium | reverse complement strand
GTCTTGAAGGAACGGTTGAAGAAATTGGTGGATGTAACACCTGTACCAACTGTTCTGCTCAATTGAAATGTGGATTATAAAATTATGCAATAAAAAAGCTTAACCCTAAGGTTAAGCTTTTATTTACTTCACAATGTCTAAAATGACGCGTCCATCTTTAATTTCAATAATACGATCTGCTTTCTGCGCAATTTCTTGATCATGCGTAATGATCAAGAACGAGGTTCCATATTTCTCATTGATGGATCGCATGAGTTGATAGATTTGTTCGGCCGTATCTGAATCTAGATTACCTGTAGGTTCATCGGCTAGGATGAGTTTGGGTTTATTCATCAAGGCTCTTGCGATGGCGGTGCGTTGTTGTTGCCCACCCGACATCTTAAGTGCATTGTTGTTTTTAACTTTCTTTAGTCCAACCACATCGATGAGTTCTTCTGCCCAAGCTAAGTCTTCAACTGTTACTTTTCCTCTTTGAATTTTCGTGGGCATCAAGATGTTTTCTAGAGCACTAAATTCTGGTAGTAAATGATGAAATTGAAAGATAAAGCCCATGGTCGTATTACGAACTCTCGCCAATTCTTTGGCTTTCATGGATGATACCAGTTTGCCATCGATGTAAACTTCTCCACCACTGGGTTTATCTAAGGTGCCAAGAATGTTTAAGAGCGTACTTTTCCCAGAACCCGATTGACCAATGATTGAGGTAAAGGAGGCTTCCTCTAATGCGAAGTCCATTCCAAATAGAACTTGAGTCTCACCATAAAATTTCGTAATGTTTTTAAGTTCTAATATTTTAGCCATTTCTAATTACCTCAATAACAGATAGTTTCTGTGATTTGCGCGCAGGAATGAGCGATGCGATCAGTGCTGAAACAATCGCAATCGATCCTGAGAACAGAATAAAAGGGACATCCAAGGTAATGGGAATGATGGGTTGCCCATCAGAACCCTTCGCAAAACTACTAAACATTTCTAAGAGTCCATACCCAAAAGCCATTCCTAGAAGTCCACCAAAGAATCCAAGAATTAAACCTTGAAACATAAAGATCAAAGAAGCATTAGAATCATATATTCCCATGGCTTTTAAAATTCCAATTTGTTTAGACTTTTGAAGGACTGTAATGGCTAGCGTACTGGCAATCCCTAAGACTACAGAAACCAAGACAAAGATTTGAATCATGATGGTAGATACACTTTGACCATTTAGACCTGAAAGTAATTCTTCATTTTGAGCTTTCCAGTCAATGACTTCTAAACCTTCTCTAACTGACATATTGGAAGCTAAGACATCTGCATTAAAGACATCTTTGACTTGGATTTCAATGGCAGTGACTTGATCTTCTAACATCAAAATCTTTTGTGCAACTTCAGGTCTTACAATCACCCATGCATCATTTAAAGCAGCTACTTTTAAATCAAGTATTGCTGATATTTCAATCTTATAAATTTGATTTTGTACGGTCTTAATTTCCAGCAAGTCGCCCACTTTTAACTCGAGTTGATCAGCAATCCCTTTACCAATCATCACACGATCATAAAGTCTGAAGTTTCCTTTTTCAATTTTCGATTCAATGTTAGCAATCTTAAGTGCTTCCGAATCTAAACCTCGAATGACGATGGATTGACTTTGTTCTTCGCCAATCGCAAAGGCAGCACCTGTTACACTTTGTCCTACAAATGTAAATTCTTCCTTATCTTGATAGATTTTAAAGAGTTCTTCATTCACCGTAAAACTTTCACCCTTGATTTCTGAAGCAATGGTGATATGCGGTGTTGACCCGATGGTCGAGTCAACTAAAGAGTCTTGTAAACCCGAAATCAATAAACCAATAAAAATTTGTACAGAGATACCAATCGCAATCCCTAAAACAATGAGTAAGGTTTGACCTTTATTATAAGCAAGAAAACGCTTCGCAATGCTAAAAGACAATTTCATTAGACTTGTCTCAAACTTTCTTTAAGTTGATTCATGGTTAAACAGAAATGCAAATTGTTGCCGTGAATTTGATGACTGTTATGAGCAATGGCCATTCCACCTAGTAGTATTGGCAAATTAGGCTTTTCTTGATTGATTTCTTCAATCACTACATTTAAAGCACTTAAGGAATAAAAGTTTGAAATACTAAAAGCAATCGCATCAATATTGCTCTCTTTAACCAATTTTATGATTTCATGGTTAGGCATGCTGTTTCCAAAAAACAATGAAACATACGCTTCCTTACGAATCACTTCAGAAACAATCCGTGCCCCCAACTCATGATACTCACCAGCAGGACACACTATGGCCACTCTTTTGCCATTGGTGTTCGGTACAGCTCTTAGAATATAAGGACTTAAGATTTCAAGTGAAGATCTAACAATTTGCGTTTTCCCGTGTTCTTGCCAAATATCGTGGTCTTCACCAACCGTAAGAGACAATGCAATGGATATTAAATCAAAAGCCTCATCAATGCTTAATGTTTTTGTGTCTAAACCTTCAATGATGGTTTTTAGTGCACCATCTCGATCTAAATGTTGAAGATGGTTTAAATACGATTCTTGTAATGTCATACCCTACTCCTTTGATTAATTATTCAATTAATCTCTGTTTTTCATATGAGGGAATAAAATAACTTCACGAATGCTTTCAGTATTGGCTAATAGCATGACCAAACGGTCAATCCCAATGCCAAGGCCCCCTGTTGGTGGCATTCCATATTCTAAAGCTTCAACAAAATCTACATCCATTTCATTGGCTTCATCATTGCCTAAATCTTTTTCTTTCATCTGTGCTACAAAGCGTTCCCTTTGATCAATGGGGTCATTGAGCTCACTAAAGGCATTCGCATATTCTCTACCATCAATGAACAATTCAAAGCGATCAGTAAATCGAGGATCTTTATCGTTCTTTTTGGCCAATGGTGAAATTTCTATAGGATGGCCATAGACAAAAGTCGGTTGAACCATCTTCTTCTCTGCAAAAGCTTCAAAGAATAAGTTAATGATGTGCCCATAACTTTGTTGGTGTTTTAATACTTCCACATGATGTTTTTTAGCCAAGGCTAAAGCTTCATCCACAGTATTTACGTCAAAGAAGTTCACGCCACAAGCATCATTAATCGCATCAACCATATGTACACGTTGGAAGGGTCCCTTAAGTGAGATTTGTTTTTCCCCCCAAGGAATATCGGTTGTCTTTAATGTTTCAAGTGCTACCGACTCAAAACAGTTTTCCACAACACTCATCATGCCTTCCATATCGCTATACGCTAAGTATGCTTCAACGGTCGTAAATTCTGGATTATGGGATTTATCCATGCCTTCATTTCTAAACAATCGACCAATTTCATAAACCCCTTCTAAGCCCCCAACAATGAGTCTTTTTAAAGGCAGTTCTGTCGCTATGCGCAAATAAAAATCCATATCCAATGTATTATGATGTGTTACAAATGGACGGGCTGCAGCGCCACCTAAAATGGGTTGTAGAACAGGTGTTTCAACTTCAATCATGCCCAGTCCATCAAAATAGTGTTGAAACGCACGAATGATACGAGGTCTAAGCATCGCAATTTTACGTGCTTCTTCATTCGCAATTAAATCTACATAACGTCTACGATAACGCTCTTCAATGTCACTTAAACCATGAAATTTATCCGGTAAAGGACGAAGCGCTTTGGTTAAATGAATGAGTTTATCTGCTTTAACGGACAATTCACCATGGTTGGTTCTAAAGACAACTCCCTCAACCCCAAAGATATCTCCCAAGTCTGCTAAAGTGAAAACTTCAAATTCAAGTTCAGTCACTGCGTCTTTACGAACATAGACTTGCATTTGTCCATCGCGATCCGCAAGATGCATAAAGCCTGCTTTTCCCATATCACGTTTAGTCATAATGCGACCTGCAATAATAACTTTTTGATCAATTTCAATCAGTTCTTCTTTGGTCTTGTCTTGATAAAGCGTTATGATTTCGGCACTCTTGTGCGTTCTTTTAAATGCAGACCCAAAGGGTTCAATCCCCTTTTCTTTTAAAGCTTGCATCTTCTCAATGCGAATCAATTCTTGTTCTGTACGTTCAATATCCATTGTTTTCTTGTTCCAATTCTTCTTGATAATTCTTCATTATTCTATCAAAATCTTCCAAACTAAGCATCTTTGAGATTTCTTCTTTAACACTTCGAGAATGGGGTAAGCCTTTTAAATACCAACCAAACTGACCCCTCATCTCTTTAATGCCTAGATTCTCACCTTTAAGTTCAATCAGTTTTTGAGCGTGTAAGCGCGCAACATCAAAGCGTTCTTGAACAGATACACCTTCAAAAGATTCGCCCTTTAAACCTTCAACCAATTCTTTGATAAACCAAGGTTGTCCTAAGACCCCTCGTCCAACCATTAAAGCATCGGCTTGCGTATCCTCTAAAGCTTGTTTGGCTTTATCTAAACTTGTGATGTCTCCATTCACAATAACAGGAATTCTAACAGATTCTTTTACCGCTTTAATAAGTTTATAATCTGCATTCCCACTATACATTTGAACCCGTGTACGTCCATGAATGGCGATGGCACTTGCGCCAGCCTTCTCTAAGCCCACAGCCATTTCAACCACATTTAGATGGTTTGAGTCCCAACCAAGTCTCATTTTTACAGTGACTGGTTTTTTAACCGCTTTAACGATTGATTCTACAATCGCAAAGGCTTTCTCAGGTTCTTTCATCAAAGCGGCTCCCCCTGATCCTTTAACAATCTTAGGAACAGGACAACCCATATTGATGTCGATGATGTCACAGTCTGAATGTTGGTCTAAGTAGATCGCTGCCTGAGTCATGGTATCGATGTCTTCTCCAAAGAGTTGTAATGCTATCGGATGCTCATCAGGTGAAACGATGGTCATATCCAAGGTCTTTTGATTCCCATGGACAATGGCCTTATCAGAAACCATTTCAGTGTAAATTAAACCTGGTTTATAATGGGCAACTAAAGTTCTAAAGGCTGTATTGCTGATACCCGCCATAGGTGCGATGGTCACTTGGTTTTTAATCTCGATGTCTCTAATTTTCCATGTCTTCATGAATGTTTAACCAAAGATTTAAGTTCTTCTTCACTGAAGTGATAATGACTGTTACAGAAATGACAAGTCACTTCTGCCCCATGATCTTCTTCAATCATCTCAACAATTTCAGTTTTATTTAAACTGGTAATCGCTTCAAACATTCTTTCCTTAGAGCAGCCACAGTAGAATTCTACAGAGGTCCCAGACATGATGTTGACATCTTGAAATAAAGCTTCTGCAATCTCTGTTGGAGTCATTCCTTCAGAAATCAATTGTGAAACAGGTTTTAAATGTTTGATCACATCTTCCGCAATTAAAATATCTTCTTCGCTGGCAAAAGGCATCATCTGAATAAGAATACCTCCAGCCGCTTTAACTTGATTGTCTTCCCCCACAAGAACACCCAATGAAACAGCAGAGGGGGTTTGTTCACTGACGGTAAAATAATAAGCAAAGTCTTCCGCAATTTCACCGGTTTGAAGTTCAACTGTTCCCGTAAACTTATCTTTCATCGATAAGTCTTTGATGACCTTTAAGTATCCATTTTTACCCACTGCAGACCCAACATCTAGTTTGTGAGTCACAGGATGGACTAAATTAACTTCAGGATTGGCCACAAAACCACGAACTTGGCCTAAGGCATTACCATCAACTAAGATGGTTCCTAAAGGACCTTCCCCATTGATTTGAAGAGTGATTTTTGTATTCTCATCCTTGACCATACTGCCCATAATGGCAGCCATGCTTAAACTTCTACCCAAGGCAGCGCTGGCTGTAGGATAGGTTTGGTGTTTTTGTACCGCTTCTTTAACCGTCTCTGTCGCATCGACAACAATAAGACGAATGGCTCCTTGATGAGCCAATGCTTTTACAAGTGTATCCATAGCGCACAAAACCCCTAAACTAGGGGTTCTTCTGTTTTAACAACAGG
>CAZHIG010000064.1:0-5962 GCA_964532705.1 uncultured Erysipelotrichaceae bacterium | reverse complement strand
TGACCCCAAAACAACGCTATGTCGTTCAAGAACTTGAACGGCTGACCAAAGCACCCATCATGCGTCAAAAGATGCCTTCTTTAGAAGAAATCCAAGAAGTACGCTTTGAACATTTAACCGCAGATTTAATCAAAACCTTAGAAAAAGAAGTTCCTGCAGAACTGAAGAAGCAAGTAGAGAAACTCATTGATAAGGGATTTGATCCGATTCAACTCTTAGAAGCCCTCATGTATCAATTTGTGGGTCATGAAATCTTCGAAGAAACCAAGAAACCGATTGAGAAACAAAAACATGCGACGCATATCAATAAGACCACCATTGAACTCGACTTAGGTTCAAGACAAGGCATTGCCGCTGCTCACATCGTTTCTGCCATTGCTGAAAGCGCAGGCATCTCAGGCAGAGACATTGGTAAGATTCGCATTCAAGATCGCTTCACACATGTTGAAATTCCAACTGAATTCACCCATGAAGTCATCGATGCACTCAACACCATCATGATTAAAGGCTTTAAAGTCAAAGCCTTCGTCATCGATCGTCCCAACCAAAAGAAATATTCATCAACCTACTCAAAAGGTCCAAAAAGCTACAAACGCTAAAAGAAACCCGCTAAAACATTGCGGGTTTTTGTTTAACTTGAAACTTTTTTACCATCAAGGGATAAAGCTTTAAACCAAGATAAATAAAACCAATCGGCACATAGATATAGGCTTCTAACCAAATCATATGTAGATAAATCAAGGCATAGATTAGATAAGCTGTTCTTTGAATATTTTTCCATGTCTTTGCTTGCATCTTCTTGCGAATAAACCCATAAGAGATGATTGTCAAAGGTAACATCAAAGCCAAAGCTGCAATCCCAAACCACTCTAGTTCTCCTGCTAAGAAGAAGTGAATCCCATGGACACTGATGAGATAAAATCCAATGATGGAGAGCTCTTTTCGAATGAGACGTAGTTGTTTAGTCAGTTTCCATTTTGGGTTTAAGACCCCGGTAAACATGACCAAGAGCCAAATCCCAACAGCGAATTCTCCTTCGATTAAGGGTTCAATCTCGAAGACTAAGCCAAGAATGGCTAAGACGAAAGTTAAGATGTAGGCAACCGTTTGATGTTTATGAAGCTCTTTCGCAAAAAAATACGACAGAGTTCCTATGATAAATGCTGCAGGCATATTTTTCTCCTTTATTCGTAACGCAGTGCTTCGATGGGATCCATCTTCGCTGCTTTGGTGGCGGGGTAGTAGCCAAAGAAAATACCAATCACCATTGAGGTCCCCACCGCAATCAACATATCCATTAGATTAGCCGAGCCAGGATAACCTAATAAGCTCGATCCAACCAAACCTAAGAGTAAACCAAAACCGATGCCAATGAGTCCTCCAACCAAGGTGAGAATCGCACTCTCGGTAATGAACTGAATCTGTATCGAGAGATTGGTGGCCCCCAATGCTTTGCGAGTTCCAATTTCTTTGGTTCTTTCAGTGATTGAAACATACATGATGTTCATGACACCAATGCCCCCGACTAAAAGTGCCAAGGCGGCAATCGCACTAATGGCCAGCTCGAGGGTACTCAAGAGTGAGCTCATGGTTTCAGCCACGCTTTCTAAAGAAGTCGCCCGTACTTCATAGCTTTTGTTGTTTAAGTAGAAGTTATTCATATAGGTATTGACAACTTGCGCAAAATCAGAGGAATCGACGCCATTTTGGGTCACGATGGTAAAGCTTTGATAGCCTGAGCTGTTGCTTTGAAGTTGCGCTAAACCCAAGGGAATGTACAGTGAAGAAGCGACGTCTTGTTCATTTTGACTCGTGTTCGATGTGCTCTCATCGGCAAACACCCCTACAATAGTGTAACTGTATAAACGTTCCCCAACAAGGATTTCTAAAGTTTCTCCGATGGGATTGTTGAGTTTAAGCAAGTCGATGGTTTTTTCAGAAACCAAGGCGACTTTACTGTTTAGATTTTGTTCCTGTAAACTGAGGCCACGACCTTCGATGATTTGGAGGTCGTTGGCAACAACATAATCATTGTTAATGCCCAAAATGTTGATGTTCGCATAATCTTTAAGCTTACGACTTTGTCCAGAACCTACGCTTTGACTCAAAGAGATGCTATGAATCGAACTTTGATATTCATCGTAGAGCGCTTCAATCATAAAATCTTGCATCAAGTCGCGAGATTCTAAACTTAGATTGCTGCTGCTTGAACCAAAGGGATTGCCTCGCGTTTCTGTTTCAGCATCTTTGGATGACACCACCACCGTGATGTTGTTGGCGCCTAGGGTTTGCAGTTCAGAACTCATGTAACCTTGAAAGGAGTTGCCGATGGTAAAAATGGCAATGACAGCGCCAATCCCAATGATGATGCCCAACATGGTGAGAAAGGATCTCAGCTTATTGAGAAACAAACCCGTAAAAGCTAATTCAATATTTTCAAACCAATTCATGATTTTTATTGCCCTTTCTTTGATCGATGATGAGGCCATCACGGATGGTGATGATTTCATCCGCCTCTTCGGCGAGTTCATTGGAATGGGTGATCAAGATGATGGTCTTGCCTTGTTCTTGATGCAGTTTATGGAAAATATCCATTACCATTCTTCCCGTTTTTGAATCCAATGAACCCGTGGGTTCATCGGCCAAGATGATGGTTGGATCGTTGGCCATCGCGCGGGCAATCGCAATCCGTTGTTTTTCTCCACCCGAGAGTTCGTTGGGTAAATGATCAGCACGTTTTTCCATGCCCACCATGGTCAAGAGTTCCATCGCTTTGGCTCGGCGCATTTTTTTATCCATGCCTGCATAAGCCATCGGTAGTTCGATGTTTTTAATCGCCGATAAACGGGCGATTAAGTTAAAGTTTTGAAAGACGAAACCGATTTTTTGATTGCGTATTTTAGACAGTTCGGTGTCTTCGGTGTCTTTAATCTTAATCGAATCCAGGGTATAGAGCCCTTTGGTGGGGCGATCTAAGGCACCCAAGATGTTCATTAAAGTGGATTTGCCTGAACCTGAGTAGCCCACAATGGCGACAAATTGCCCTTCATAAATTTTGGCGCTGATGCCATGAAGGATTTCCAATTCATTGGGTTTCCCCACATAATAACTCTTAAAGACATCTTCGAGTTGAATGAGTGCTTGTGTCATTAGTTTCTCCCAAATGGACCCCCAGGGGTCACTGAAGGATCTGCATAATTTAAGGCGTTGGTAGGATCGCTTAAGATCAACATCCCTTCGCTTAGGCCTTCACCTGAGATTTCAACATAGTAATCATTTTGTAAACCTAAAGTCACTTCGTATTGCGTGCTGCTTTGGGTCGCTTCATCATAAGCCAGAATGTATTGTTTTCCATTTTCGCTCATGATCGAACTTTGCGGTAAAACAAAGATGTTTTCTTTTTCATCAATGACAATTTCGATTTGCGCATCCATCCCCATTCTTAATCGACTTTGATCTCCGCTCAACATCAGTTCGATGTCATAGTCGCCATTCGCATTGGCGATGGGAGACACACGCGTAATTTCAGCTTGATATTGGGTATTCACATCATCGACATTGACATTGACACTTTGTCCACTGTAAACCAGGTTAATGTCATAGGGGGCAATGCTGGAAGTGACTTTGAATTCACTCGCATTGGAAATGGTATAGAGGATGCCAGTGCTGGTGTTTCCTTCACTGACATTCGCATAACTCACAATTCCATCCATCGGCGCCACTAATCTTGCGTTGTTTCGGCTTTCGATTAAGGCATCTAAATTGTTCTTCGCATTCACGGTAGTGTCGTTGTATAAAAGGTTGTCATAAGCGCTTTGCGCAGCTTGCGTTTTTGAATCCCAATTGATGGCATCATCGTAAACGTATTGCCATTCGGCTGTGCCTTCTGCATAGCCCGCCGCATAAGCTCTTTTTGCATCATCTAGGGTTTTATAGGCATCCGCAAGTTTTTGATCGTATAAGTACTTCGCATCATCGTATGTCTTTTGCGCGACTTTGATGTCTTCTTGAAGCGCGGCTGTGTCAATTTGCGCCAGCACATCTCCCTTTTTAACAAGATCCCCTAAATGCTTACTCACTGTCTTGACCTTAGCGTTTAGCGTGCTCGTCACATTCATGCTTTGAATGCTATCGATGCTTCCACTGGCACTGATGGTTTTCGACAAAGAGGACTTCTCTAATACGATGCTTGAAGTATTGATGCTTGTGTCACTGACTTGTGCCTTTGGCATCAAGAATTGATAAGCGCCAAATCCTCCAACTAAAATCACTGCTATTCCACTAATCATTTTGATATTTTTTGAGTTCATGATTCATCCTTTCGTTCATGTGAGCTCATTCTAGGATTCATTTATGAACAGAAAATGAATAAAATAAAAAAAATTGAAACTTGTTCAATTTTCTTTTTTTAATAGCTCTTTTTTAAAAATAAATGGTGAAGCGAGTGCCTTGACCGACTTGGCTTTGAACCTCAATCTTGGCCTTCATTTGATCCAATCTAGCTTTCACAATGGCTAAACCCAAACCATGGCCTTCACCCGATCGTGCGTTATCGGCTTTATAGAATCGATCAAAGATATGTTCGATGTGTTGCTCAGCAATCCCAACGCCTTGATCCTTAATGCTAAAGATGGCGCTTTGTCCTTCTTTTTTGAGCTCAATCTGAATGCTTGTCCTTTGGTTAGAATATTTAATCGCATTGCTCAGCAAATTCGTAAAAATCTGCGTTAAGACAAATTCATTGGCCAGTAACTTTGTTTCTTCAAGATTTAATTGAACTTCAATCTGTTTGTTTTGACTTAATGGCTCAAGCGTCAACACCACTTTACGCAACACTTCATCGACAGAAACGAGACTTTGCTCAGGTAGGATGACATCGGAATCAATTTGCGATAAATTCAAGAGTTCGCTTGACAACTGATTCAATGTTTCCGATTCTTCTAAAATGATCTGCGCATAGTCTTTAATCTGGTTCATCTCTTTGGCCTGGAGGATCATTTGCGCAAAACCCTTGATGGAAGTGACCGGTGTTTTAAATTCGTGTGACACACTCGACACAAAGTCTTTACGACTCTGATCTAGTTTAGATAAAGCACGGGCCATATTGTTAAAATTGTTGCCCAATTGGGCCAATTCGTCCTTACCTTCAATTTTAACACTCGCATCGAAGTGCCCTTTTTCAATTTCCAAAGATGCTTTCGATAACTGATTGATCGGTTTGACGATGCCTTGCGAGAAGTAAAGGATGGCCAAAGTGCCCAGAACGATGCTGATCAAAAGCGTTAAAAATGTCCATTGACGCGTCGTTTGAAACTGTTCAACGAATTCTGCACTTCGATCATGCAAGTTCACAAAATCCGGATTGGCAAAAAACCTCATGATTAAACCAAAGCTGACAAAGGAGACCATCCACCAGATGGAGATAAAGGTCACCACAAGCCGTGTGTAGAGGGATTTAAAGGGAATTCTTTTCATCTTTGAGCTCCAATCGATAGCCTAAACCACGAATGGTTTTTATCGTAAAATCCGGATTGTTTTCAAACTTTTCCCGCAAGCGTTTAATGTGTACATCGATGGTTCTTTCATCAGACTCGACATCATAGCCCCAAATCTCATCTAAGAGTTGTGTGCGGGTAAAGACTTTATTGGGATAGGAGGCCAATTTAAACAAGAGTTCAAATTCTTTTTTGGGCAAATCAAAGCGTTGATCATTTACCATCACCAAGTGTTCTTGTTCATCCAATCGGCTCTCTTTAAACTCTATGCTTTGGGTCAAATTTACTTTAGCTCGTCTCAACAAGGCTTGTATCCGCATCAGAAACTCTGAAAGTTCGATGGGTTTAACCATATAGTCATCGACACCTGACTTGAATCCGACGATTTTGTCATCGAGTTGATCTTTGGCTGTGATCATTAGAATCGGCATATTTTCATCCATCTCGCGAATCATGCGGCTCAGTTC
>CAZHIG010000063.1:3148-6055 GCA_964532705.1 uncultured Erysipelotrichaceae bacterium | reverse complement strand
ATGGCGGATATTTAGGTATGTTTGACTGGGCGACCGTTTGGCCAGTGATTGGCGTATTGATGAAATATGCTGGATACATTGGTGTTGCCATTTCAGCGATTGTCTTATTGGCCATCCCTCAAATTCAATATGCGCGCAATAAAGACACCTACTTCTTAATCACCGATGATTATGAAGCATATAAACTCAAAAAGAATAAATAATGTCTAATCAAGGAGGACAGTAAACATGAAAGTTTTGGTATCGTGTGCAAATGGTGCGGGTACAAGTTTAATGATGAAGATGAGGGTTGAAAAAGCCTTTAAAGATCTTAATGTAAATGTCACTAAAATGCATCATTGTTCCATTTCCGAAGGTAAGAGTTCAGCGAGCACTTATGATGTGGTATTCTGTCCTCTTAACTTTGTCTCAATGTTTGAGGATGCAGTTAAAAAAGGCATTGTCGTGATTGGGATGAAGAATGTATTATCCGACATCGAAGCCAAGGAAAAAATCTTAGCTTCGGGTTTATTGGATAAGTTTAAAGTGTAAAGGAAAAGAAGGGTAACTTACCGAGTTTTCGGTAAGTTACCTTTTAACAAGATGATGATCAACGTAAAGAAAATTGAATTAGATGAACTGTATCGCTGTTATAGCACCATGAGTATGGAATTGGATGGGGTTATGCATTATTTCTTTGCCAGCGAAGAAAAGGGCTACCCTGTTTTAGCATATAAAGCCGATGACTTAAGTCAGAAGCTTGTAATATTTGAGAAAGCTGGAGGCGTCATGAGTATGATTCCTCATCCAAACAAGCAAAATACTTTCCTCATGATTCGTGATTTTTATTTGAAGGAAAGCCCAAGTGTGTCAAAACTCGTTGAAGTTGTGTATGAAGGAGGCGTTTTTCACCAAAGAGATTTGGTTTCTCTTCCGTTTCTACATCGCTTTGATGTTTTAAATATTGATGATGTGTGCACTGTGATTGTGACCAGCATTGCCCATGATAAGAAAGATAAAGAAGATTGGTCACAGCCAGGTTATGTCTATGTGGCTCAATATCAAGAAAATCAACCCTTAGAATTGATGCGAATCGGGGATGCGTATTTTCATAATCATGGATTTATGAGAAGTCCCAGTGGAAGAGGCTGTGTTGTTTCCAGCGATGAAGGCGTCTTTGAACTCACACTCAATGCGAGTACACGAATCTGGGAAAGCCATAAATGGATGAGCAAAGCTGTGGGCGAAATTGCAGTGGCTGATCTGGATGAAGATGGGTATCCAGAATGGTTAACCATAGAACCATTTCATGGGAATGCGATTGTTTTATATGATGTTCAATCCAACTTAACAAAGTTAGCACAGTATCCCTTTGAAATCGATTTTGCACATACGCTTATTGCTGCCAAAGTAAATGATAAAGCTGTATTTGTTGGAGGGATTCGAAGGGTCAATCCTCATCTATTTGCCTTAACACATACGGTAGATGGCTATCAATGGATTGTTTTAGATGAAAAAGCAGGTCCAGCCAATTTAGCCTATCTTAAATATAAGAGTCAAGACATCATTTTATCGGCCAATCATACCGATAATCATGCCTGCCTATACATCTTGAGCGAGGAATTTAACCATGTATCAATCTCTTAAAGAAGCGGTCTATCAAGCCAATATGGATTTGCCCCGTTATGGTTTGGTCGTGTTTACATGGGGCAATGTTTCACAAATCGATCGTAATCTTAAAGTTATCGCGATCAAACCTTCAGGCGTGGCTTATGAAGTTATGAAAGCAGACGACATCGTCATTGTAGACCTTGAAGGACGTGTTGTTGAAGGGCAGCTAAAACCAAGCAGTGACTTAGCTACGCATCTTGAATTATATAAAGCCTTTGATCATATTGGAGGCATTGTACATACACATTCAAGATGGGCAACCATATTTTCTCAAGCTCAAAAATCGATCCCCTGTTTTGGTACGACCCATGCTGATTATTTCTATGGTGAAATTCCTTGTACGCGAAGCATGACAAAGTCTGAGATTGAAAATAGCTATGAAAAGAACACAGGTTTGGTGATTATTGAGACTTTGAAGACAAATAAAGATTATGTACCTGCGGTCTTGGTTTCTTCACATGGTCCTTTTAGTTGGGGAAAAGATGCGCATGAAGCGGTTCATAATGCGGTGGTCTTAGAAGAAGTGTCAATGATGGCTTGGCATGCACAGATTGCTAATCCACAACTCACACAGATATCACAAGATTTGCTTGATAAGCATTATTTACGTAAACATGGAAAGAATGCCTACTATGGCCAAAAATAAGTATCTGCTTTTTCTGTACGAAAAAGCGATGCCCAGCACATTAACTTGGATAGAAAAATTTGAAGCTGCTCAAGCGGCTGGTTTTGATGGAATTGAGATCAGCGTGGATGAAACAGATGAAAAACTTAGTCGCTTATCCCAATCCACTGTAGAGTGGGACAGTATAGTACAAGCCGCTAAGAAAACTGGTATATCGGTATCTTCGATTTGTTTATCTGCACATCGCTTATATCCTTTAGGTAGTTTGGATCCAGAGACTCAAGAAAAGTCATTAGAGATAATGGAAAAGGCACTTATTTTTGCGGATTACTTAGGCGCTAAAATCATACAATTAGCTGGCTATGATGTTTATTACACCCAAGGTAGTGAAGAAACTCGTCAAATCTTTATCAAGAATTTAAAAAAAGCGGTCGTGCTTGCCTCACGATATGGCATTGTTTTAGGCTTTGAAACCATGGAAACAGATTTCATGAATACCTGTCAAAAAGCCATGACTTTTATTGAGGATGTGAAGTCTCCTTATTTAGGACTCTATCCTGATATCGGTAATTTAACCAATGGAAATCGTTTTGGTCCTTTAAACATAGAAGACGATTTAAATTTGGCATACG
>CAZHIG010000063.1:0-3138 GCA_964532705.1 uncultured Erysipelotrichaceae bacterium | reverse complement strand
ACGGTCATATCTTTGCGGCCCATCTAAAAGAAGTGGTTGAAAGCAAATACCGTGAAATTCCTTTTGGAACGGGTGATACGCGCTATCATCAAGCATTAATTGAACTTAAGGTACAAGGAGTCTATCGCTTCACTGCAGAATTTTGGTATAAGGGTTCCGCACTGTGGAGAGATGATTTGAAATTTGCGAATTTTTTTGTTCGAAGTAAAATTGATAAAGTGTTTGATTAATCTACGAGATAGATCTTTCTCTTTTTTAGGCGAAATTCAAACATCTTAGAGTTTAAGTAAGGTAAAATAGAAACGTTAAAGGAGTTCGTCATATGTTAAACAATCAAGAATTGTCTAAGATTGCGAAAAGTGTTCGAAGAAACATCATCGAGATGGTGGCCAATGCCAATTCGGGACACATCGGAGGGGCTTTTTCAGCCACTGAAATTGCCGTATCTTTGTATTTTAATGAAATGAACATCACCAAAGAGAATGTGAAGGACAAGCTTAGAGATAAGTTTGTCTTATCGAAAGGGCATGCGTCCGCATTGCTTTTTGCGGTTTTATCTGAGAAAGGCTTTTTACCTAAAGAAGACTTACTGACCTTTAGAAAAATAGATTCTAAGCTTCAAGGCCATCCTAATATGCATTATGTGGATGGGGTCGATATGAGTACAGGATCCTTGGGTCAAGGCTTAAGTGCAGCGGTCGGTATGGCCTTATCGTTTAAACTCAATAAAACCGATTTTCGTGCCTATGCTTTAGTGGGTGATGGGGAAAGTCAAGAAGGTCAAATTTGGGAAGCTGCGATGGCTGCCGCCCATTATAAACTGGATAATCTTTGTGCCATCTTAGACATGAATGGTCTACAAATTGATGGGGATGTGACCAAGGTTATGAATCCTTATCCTTTAGATGAGAAATTTAAAGCTTTCGGTTGGCATGTGATCAATGTGGATGGTCATAACTATGATGAACTGCATGCTGCGTATGCCCAAGCAAGATCTGTTAAGGGTAAACCGACGATGATTATAGCTCATACGGTTAAAGGTAAGGGTGTCTCCTTTATGGAAAACAATTATGCTTGGCATGGGGTCGCACCTAAGCCTGAAGAAAAAGCAGCGGCTTTGAAAGAATTGGAGGACTAAGTGATGGCAAAACTCGCAACCCGTGAAGCCTATGGGAAAGCCTTGGCTGAACTGATTCAAAAAGATCCAAAAGTGGTGGTGTTGGATGCGGATTTATCGAAGTCGACTAAGACCTTTGATGCGAAAGCGGTCGTGCCTGAGCGTCATATCAATGTTGGGATTGCCGAAGCCAATATGATGGGCATCGCAGCTGGTTTAGCCACGTGTGGACATACGGTCTATGCATCCAGTTTTGCGATGTTTGCGGCGGGTCGTGCGTATGAGCAAGTTCGTAACTCCATTGGGTATACGCATCTTAATGTAAAGATTTGTGCCACGCATGCAGGGATTACTTTAGGAGAAGATGGAGCCTCTCATCAATCGATTGAAGACATTGCTTTAATGAGAAGCATACCTGGAATGACGGTCATTCAACCCTGTGATGACATTGAAACCAAGCAAGTGATTGAAGCCATTTCGAAAGTGGACGGACCTTTCTATGTCAGACTGGGACGCTCAGCCGTTGAAACGGTAAACTCAGAAGATTACCATTTTGAAATTGGTAAAGGTAAAGTCTTAAGAGAAGGTAAAGACTTAACGATGGTTGCGACGGGGATGATGGTTCAAGAAGCCTTGAAAGCAGCTGAACTCTTAAAAGAAAAGGGTCATGATGTTTCGGTCATCAATATTTCTACGATTAAACCCTTAGACGAAGAACTCATCTTAAGTTATGCGAAGAAATCAAAATGTGTCATCACCTGTGAAGAACATTCTAAGTATGGAGGTTTAGGTTCAGCCGTTGCGGAACTCTTGGCGAAGAAACACCCCACCCACATGTGTATGGTGGCCATTGAAGATACCTTTGGGGAATCGGGTACACCCGATGCCTTGGTTAAGAAGTATGGCTTAAGTGCAGACAACATTGTAAATCTAGTCTTAAAAAATTGTATCTAACGTGGATTTATCCACGTTTTTATTTATAATAAAGAAGCGATGAAAAACCTTAAAAAAATCTTTAGTTTACCCAAAGAAGCTTTACTCTTAGATGCTTGGCTGTATATTTTTAAATCGATGCCAGCTTTAGCCATCGCTTATTTTGTGGGAAAATTGATTCCCTTGCCTTATTTGGACAGCATTTCACTCTTCTTAGGGGTGATGTATAACTTAGAAGCGGTCAATCGCTATGCCTTTCAATCGGTTAAAGATCAACTGATTGCCAGTTCACTGGGGGGCTTAGCCACTGGCTTACTGATTCTTGTGAGTGGGTATGAAGTCGGGGTCTTGACCTTAGCCTTAGGGATGGGCATCACCATCTACATCTCCATCTTAGTGAATTACCGTGTGGTTTCAGGGGCAGCTCTTTTTACTTCTATCTATATGACTCAACTTCTAAGACTGAATGCCTTAGGTGAACCCGATGTCTTTTTAACCTTAGCCATTCGTTTAGGGTCTTTGGCTTTAGGGTCGATCATTGCCTTAGGGGTTAATGTTTTATTTTCTGTTTTGTATTATCGTCACTTGGCCGATAAACGTTTGGAATTTGTGAAGGGTTCAGTTTTAAAGACCTTAAAAGAAAGTCGATTGATTTTAAATCAACGGGTGATTGTCTCGGGTCAATCTTCGATTTTAGCCAATGCCTTTAGCGACATTGAAATGGTGAAAGCCAATTTAGAAGCCATTCAGAATGAGAAGAGTAAGCTTTTATCTAAAGAAGCCAATCTTAATTTAAACCATCAAATTCAACGCATCATTGCGCTTAAGAATATGGCGCATCTGATGTATGACATACTTTATCGTTGGGAAAGTGGTGAGTCTAAACCCAATCGAGATGTGCTTGAGGTCTTGGATAAAATCATTGAGGGTTTAGCGCAAATCGATTTTGAACACAATGTCTTACCGGATGTTTTAGAACTTAAACTTCCTAATGGTTTAAATGGAGATTTCTCGCGCATGGCTATCAACATTAAATGGATGGCATTGCATTATCAAGAATTGGCTTAAAAAGACTTCGGTCTTTTTTT
>CAZHIG010000062.1:0-6129 GCA_964532705.1 uncultured Erysipelotrichaceae bacterium | reverse complement strand
GAAGTTACAGTTAAACGTGTCTTCTATGAGCATGAAACCTTAGTTTTGCATCCTGAAAACACGAAGTACTCCGATCGTTTGTTTCACATCAGTGATCTTGAAGAAGGTAAAATCAAGATCATTGCGAAAGTCATTCATGTTAAAATCCGATTGTAAAATCGGTTTTTTTATGTGAGAACTTGCTTAGGGATAGGCTATAATAAATGGGTGAATGGAGGCTATCCATGTTTTTAAAACGTATAGAAATGCAAGGCTTTAAATCCTTCGCAGATCGTATAACCATTAGTTTTGAACACGGTGTAACCGGTGTCGTTGGACCCAATGGTTGTGGTAAAAGTAATATTGTTGATGCGATCAGATGGGTTTTGGGTGAACAATCTGTTAAATCACTTAGATCTTCACAAATGACGGATGTCATTTTTGCAGGCAGTGAATCTCGTCGTAAAGTGCAATTTGCAGAAGTGACTTTGGTGTTTGATAACCAAGATCGCTCTTTTGACATTGAATATGATGAGCTAGAAATTACTCGACGCATTCAAAGAGCCAATGCGGAAGGTGAGTATTTAATCAATAAAACCGTTTGTCGTTTAAAAGACATTCAAAACCTTACTTTGGATTCTGGGATTGGTCGAGATTCATTAAGCATCATCTCGCAAGGGACCATCTCTAATTTTGCGGAAGCTAAACCAATTGATCGTCGTGCGATTTTCGAAGAAGCTGCTGGGGTGGCGAAGTATCGTAAGCGTAAAGATGATGCGGTACATAAACTTGAAAGAACCACGCTTAATCTTGAACGTATAAATGATGTTTATTTAGAATTGCAGAAACAAGTATTACCTCTAAAAAAAGCAGCGCAGAAAGCGAAGATTTATGCAGAGAAAAAACAACGCTTAGAAGCGATTGAAATTGCAGTTTTAAGCGATCAAATTAAGACTTTAACGCAAAGAGTCGATGAACATAAGCATCAGCTTGGAGAAGTCAGTGGACAAGAAGCACTCCTTGAAGCTCAAATTCAAGTTAACGAGAATGCAAATCTCTTGGCACATGCTGAACTGCATGAGTTAGACCAACACTTACATGCGTCTCAATCGGATTTAATGAAAGTCATCTCTGAAATCCAAATGCTTGAGACCCGTAAGATTGAAAGTGATGAGCGTCGTAAATATACCTTGGAAGTAGGAAATCCACTTGAGAAAGCAGCTCAACTTAAATCTTTATACCAAGAGGCCAAAGCTGAATATGAAGATCGTAATGAACGTTATGAGGCCATTCAACAAGAGATATTAGATCTCAATCAAAAAAGCATTCAATTGAATCGAGAGATGATCGATCATAATGCTGAATTAGATGAACATCAATATCGTTTACAACGTTTAAAAAATCGTCTTGAAGTGAATCAAAATTTAAAAGCTAGACCTTTCATGAATCAAGCTGGTGTCAGTGCCATTGTGGCAGCTCAGTCGAGTTTAGTGGGCGTTTTTGGTGTGATTGCAGACCTTTTAAAACCCAGTTTAGGCTATGAAGAAGCGATTGGTGTGGCCTTGGGTGGTGCGCTCTACAACATCGTTACTAAAGATGAAGAAGCCGCTCGTAAAGCGATTGCATTCTTAAAGAAAAATGAATCAGGTCGAGCTACCTTTTTGCCTTTAAGTGTTTTATATGGACGTAATTTAAGTAAAGAACATGAGATTATTGCACAATCCACCAAAGGTTATTTAGGAATCTCTAAAGATTTTGTTTCATGTGATCCAAAATTTGATGTGGTGAAAGCATCTTTATTAGGAAATGTTTTAGTGGTTGATGAACTTGAAGCGGGAAATGACTTAGCGCGCTTACTCAATTATCAATACAAAATTGTCACTTTGGATGGCGATGTGATCCATCGTGGGGGATCGATGACGGGTGGACGTCAAAAAGAGTCGAACTCTCCTTTAAGTCTTAATAAAGAAATGGCTGAACTTGAGGTTCAAATTCAAAGTTCTACTGAGAAATTAAACCTTTTACAAGATCGACTATTTGACTTTAGTACGCAAAAGAGCACTTTAGATTCAACACTTTTAGAACAAAGAATTGCCGCTGCTCAACTTGAGCCGGTGATTGAGGCGAAGCGTACTAAATATGAACGTCTTAAAGCTGAACTCGAAGAAATATCTCCCTCATTTGAGATGGATGATTTGCCTGAAGATAATTTAATTGACCGATTGAATGAGCAATATGCGCTTAGAGATGATCTAAATTTAAGCATCAATTCAAAGCGTGAAACACGTTTAAAGTTAGCAAATGACAGTGAAAGAAGAGATGCTCAAATGCGTCAGCAAAGAAGAGAACTCTCGTCACTCAGTGCTCTAAAGAGAGATTTAGAACTTGACATTGCGCGTAGTGAAACCAACATTGAGAATTTGATGAACCGTTTAAGCAGTGATTATCAAATGACTTATGAATATACTATCGCGCACCCTTTTGAAATCGATTCTGAGAATGCTTTTGAAGAAGTTAATCAACTTAGAGCAGACATTGAAGCTTTAGGCAATATTAATATGAATGCACCTCAAGACTTTGAAGAAATCAATGCGCGCTATGAACACATTGGAACACAGGTCGCCGAAATTTCAGAATCACGAGATAAAGTATTAGAACTGATCCAAGAACTTGATGGATTAATGAGTACTCAGTTTATGGATATGTTGAATAAAATTAATCTTGTTTTACCTGAAGTGGTGGATTCTATGTTTGGTGGGGGCCATGCCTATCTTGCGCTTGAAAACCCTGAAGATGTTTTAAATTCTGGAGTAGAAGTGCATGTTCAACCCAGAGGTAAATCGATTAAAAATATGCGTCTTTTTTCAGGTGGTGAGAAGAGTTTAATTGCGATTTCAGTCTTATATGCCATTCTTAAAGTAAGACATGTTCCACTTTGTGTATTCGATGAAGTTGAAGCAGCTTTGGATCAAGCTAATGTTGAACGCTTTGCTCATTATATGAAGAACTTTAGTGGCCAAACACAGTTTATTGTGCTTACACATCGTCCAGGTACGATGGCTTTATGTGATATTTTATATGGCGTAACCATGCAACAAACTGGGGTTTCTCAAATGTTAAAAGTCCGTCTATCCGATGCGATGATGATGGCAGATCCTGTCGCAAGTTCAGAGGTTAGTGCGTGAGTTTCTTTGATAAGCTTAAGAAAATCATTCATAAAGAACCCAATGATCAATATGATACTGCTTTAGAAGCGTCAAATCATACATTTGGGAAGGGTTTAAAACGATTACTTGGGTTAGGAACACAGGTGAATCCTGAGTTTTTTGATGCTTTGACTAAAGTATTGATTGAAAGTGATGTGGGTTTAAAAACCACCCAAGACTTGGTAAATGCATTAAAAAAGCAAAAACCTGAACACATCGAAGAAGCCATATTAATGCTCAGTGAAAAGGTTATCCAAAGTTTTAAACCGTATCCTAATTCAAATGATCCCATTCAAATCTATGTGATGGTTGGCATCAATGGTGCAGGTAAAACCACCAGCAGTGCAAAACTTGCGTATCGTTTGACTCAAGAAGGAAAAAAAGTGTTGTTGGTGGGGGCGGATACTTTTAGGGCAGCGGCAGGTCAACAACTCAAAATGTGGGCTGATCGGATTAATGTTGCTTCTTTAATAGGTAAAGAACAAGCTGACCCAGCATCAGTTGTTGTGGATGCATGTAAGAAAGCTTTAAATGAACAGTTTGATGTTGTGATTATTGACACGGCAGGACGTTTACAAAATAAAGTGAATTTAATGCATGAACTTGAAAAGATCCATCGTGTCATTGAAAAAACAGTTGGTTTTAGAGCACAACATATTCTCTTAGTATTGGATGCTTCTACCGGTCAAAATGCCATCAGTCAAGCCACACATTTTACAGAAGCTGTAGAGCTAACGGGTATTGTATGCACCAAACTGGATGGAAGTGCCAAAGGGGGAAGTTTGATTGCTTTAGCTTCGATCTTAAAGTTGCCAGTTGCTTATGTAGGATTGGGTGAGAAAGTTGAAGATTTGATTGAATTTGATGCTGCTACTTTCTTTGAAGCGATCACTCAGGAGTTAAGAGATGTTGGATAAACAAGAAAGAATGAATCGACTACTGGATTTCTATGCGGCTTTATTGACAGAACATCAACAACACTTAATGCAACTTCATTATCGTGAAGATTATTCTTATTCAGAAATTGCTGAACTACAACAAAGTTCTAAAGCTTCGATTCATGAAAGCATTAAACGATCTGAAACCATCTTAGAAGATGTAGAATCTAAGCTAAACTGTTTAAAACAATATGAAAAGCGCAAAGAACTCTATACAAAGGCTAGAAGCATAGGGGATAATAATCTCATTGATTTAATAGATAAACTCGAAATGAGTGAGGAGTAATTATGAAAACGATTTTTGCGGTTAATGCGGGTAGTTCATCCTTAAAATTTCAATTATTTGAAATGCCATCAGAGAGTGCGTTATGTACTGGCATTATTGAAAGAATTGGATTAAATGATGGCATTTTTACAATGAAGTTTGACGATAAGAAAATTAAATTCACTCAAGACATCAAAGATCACCAAGTTGCGGTTGAATTAGTCCTTGAAGCCTTAATTGAACATAAGATTGTAAGCAGCCTAGATGAGATTTCTGGAGTTGGTCATCGGGTCGTTCATGGTGGAGAAATTTATAAAGGTTCTGTCGTATTTGATGATACGGTTGAAAAGAACATTGAAGCATTATCGGAACTCGCACCTTTACATAATCCAGCAAACTTAGTTGGCTATCGTGCGTTTAAGAAAGCTTTACCAAACATTAAACATGTTGCTGTGTTTGATACAGCTTTTCATCAAACCATGACTAAAGATGTCTATTTATATCCTGTGCCTTATGATTACTACACTGAATATAAAGTAAGAAGATATGGGTTCCATGGGACATCACATTATTATGTATCACACCGAGTTGCAGAACTCATGAACAAAGATGTGAAAGACATCAATGTGATCACCTGTCACTTAGGTAATGGAGCTTCACTTGCTGCGATTGAAGGTGGAAAATCAATTAACACTTCTATGGGCTTTACACCTTTGGCTGGTGTAATGATGGGGACGCGTTCTGGTGACATTGATCCAGCCATCATTAGCTACATCATGACCAAGACTCATAAAACAGCGGATCAAGTGATGGATGTCTTGAACAAAAAATCAGGCATGTTGGGTGTCTCTGGATTATCCAGTGATGCACGTGATATTGAAGATGCTGTGCATGCTGGAAACGAAAGAGCGATTTTGACACGTGAAATGTATGGAAATCGTATTGCTGATCGTATTGGGTCATATTTTGTCCAATTAGGCCATGTTGATGCAATCGTATTTACTGGTGGATTGGGTGAGAATGATGGTGAAACACGTGAAGTCATTCTTAAGAAAATTGAAAAGGCGTTAAGAATTACAGTTGATTATGAATTGAATCTAACTTTACGCGGAAAAGAAGCACAATTATCTACAGTGGATTCAAATGTTGCTGTTTGGGTGGTTCCTACCAATGAAGAATTGGTGATTGCTCAAGATACCTATCAATTTGTTGGTGAATAAATGAATGCAATTCTGGATCTCATTCAAACCTATGAAAGCATATGTGTCTTTCGTCATGAAAATCCAGATGCGGATGCTTTAGGGAGTCAGTTTGGACTTATCACTTGGATTCAAGAAACCTTTCCGACAAAGCGTGTTTATCCGATGGGACTGCATAGAGGGACATCTCCTGAATGGTATGGTGAGTATCCTGAGGTGAGTGATGATATCATTAAAAATTCTCTTGCCATCATTGTGGATACAGCCAATGCAGACAGAGTGGATGACAAACGCTACACTTTAGCGCTTAAGCGTATTAAGATTGATCATCATCCTTTTACAGACAAATATGCTGATCTTGAATGGATCGATGATCATGCAGCTAGTGCATCTGAAATGATCACTGAGCTGATACATATGTATTCTAATGAAATCTTGTCTAAGAAAGTTTCAACCTATTTATATCGTGGAATATTGGCAGATACATTAAGGTTTTCAACCAAAGCAGTTCGTCCAAAAACACTTAAAATGGCAGCTTTTTT
>CAZHIG010000061.1:0-6249 GCA_964532705.1 uncultured Erysipelotrichaceae bacterium | reverse complement strand
ATGAAACCCAATTCTATAAACTGATTGCTGGAAACGGTGGACTTGTATCGCACACAGGCATCAGTGATGTGAAGACACTATTTGAACAATCTACAAGTGATCTTAAAATAAACGAAGTTCTTGATGCGATGATCTACCAAATTGCGAAAGAGATTGGCGCGATGTCGACGGTGGTTGAAGGGAAGGTAGATGCAATCCTTCTTACGGGTGGTTTAGCTTATTCAACAACCCTCATTGATCGTCTTAAGGCTAGAGTTGATTGGATTGCCCCGGTATTTGTTTATCCTGGGGAAGATGAAATGTATGCCTTAGCAATGGGAGCTTATCGTTACTTAGAAGGTCAAGAAACGTTAAAAGAATATTAAGTGAAATTCTGATGGAAACGCTTTCATTTGTTTAGGCTTTCTACTATACTTTAAGTAAGGAAATTGAAGTGATATGCGAGAAATGATCAGCAAATCTTTAACGATTTAAGCGACCGTTTTCATAGAACTTCTTTTTTATTGGGAGAAAATAATGGACAAATTTGCTTACATGGAGAAGTATGGCTACGAACAACTCATCTATTTGCATGATCGTCATTCTGGTTTAAAAGGATTTATTTGCATCCATAATACAACATTAGGTCCTGCCTTAGGAGGAACCCGTATTTTTGAATACGATGATGAAGAAAAAGCAGTCTATGATGTATTGCGTTTAGCTCGTGGAATGACTAAAAAAGCTGCTTGTGCGGGCTTAAACTTAGGCGGTGGTAAAGCTGTCATCATTGGCAATTCTAAATCGTTAAGAAAAGACACGGTTAGACGGGAAGCTTTCTGGAGAGCCTTTGGCCGATATGTGGATTCTCTTGGAGGACGCTTTATTACAGCTGAGGATGTTGGAACCAATCCAGATGATATGGCTTTTGTTCAAATGGAAAGTGAACATGTGGTAGGTTTGCCCACCACCTCAGGAGACCCTTCTCCTTTTACTGCTTATGGGGTCTTAAAGGGCATCAAAGCATGTCTTAAAGAACAACGAGGAACTTCAAAACTTGAAGGCATCCATGTGGCTGTTGAAGGGGTTGGACATGTTGGGGCTGCTTTGTGTGATTTGCTCTATGCAGAAGGCGCAAAAATAAGCATTTGTGATATTGATGAAGAGGCACTCAATGCTGTGGTTGAGAAAACACATGCGACCATTGTTACATCTAAGGATATCACTTCGATTGACTGTGATGTTTATGCTCCCTGTGCCATGGGTGCAAGCATCAATGATGCAAGTTTAGCGACTTTAAAAGCGAAGGTCATTGCAGGTTCTGCCAATAATCAACTTGAAGATTCAGAAAAGCATGGCAAGATGGTCCATGATTTAGGTATTTTATATGCTCCTGATTATGTCATCAATGCAGGAGGTCTTATCAATGTGTACCAAGAACGTTTAGGCTATAACAAAGAAGCTGCCATTTTACAAATCGATCGTATATATGATCGTGTACGCGAAATCTTGGTTGAATCCAAAGAAACCAATACGCCAAGCTATCTTGTTGCCGATCGGATGGCTGAGCGTCGTATAGAAATGATGAGAGACATCAATTCTATCTACATTGGACATGAGTAAGAAAATCATTGTTTCAGGGGCATATGGCGTAGGTAAGAGTGAATTTTGTGTTCAATGGGCGCTTCAAAATACACCCTGTACCCTTGGTGATTTGGATGTCTTAAATCCGTTTTTTAGACCTCGAGAAATTAAAGAATTTTTAAAAACTAAAGGGGTTGAGGTGGTCGCTTCTCATTTGGATCAAGGTGGCAATCAAGATACACCTGCGATGAGCTTTGCTTTTCAAAAAGCTTTACTTGAAAATCAAAATATCATATTGGATTGTGCGGGTTCTGAGAATGGGTTAAGACCTCTAGCCAGTTTAAGCAGCAGCTTTGATACAGCTGAGTTCTACATGGTGGTTAATACTTTCCGTGAAGGATCAAGACTCAATGATTTAGAAGCGTTAAAGATTTTATTTGAAGCCCATGCGCAAAGAAAAGTGACTGGGATTGTGCTTAACACACATTTACTGGAAGATACCCGCTTAGAAGATATTGTTGAAGCACATCATGCTTTAAAATCTCAACTAAGTCACTTAAATCTTCCCTTAGTACTCACTTGTGTTGAGAAGAAGTTTAAAAAGGAATTAAAAGAAGACATTGGACCAGTTTTATGGTTAGATCCACCTTATTTACGCGAAGAGTGGATGAAAGGAGTGTATCGATGAAAGGTCGATTAAGTTTTGAAGTCAACACATGTAAAGGCTGTGGTCTTTGTGTGGATGCGTGTCCACTAAAGATTTTGGCATTGGATGAAAGCACGGTTAATGCCATAGGCTATTCACCTGCCTACATAGTAGAGCCCGAGAAATGTGTGGCCTGTTTAAATTGCGCACTCATGTGTCCAGATAGCGTGATTACCATTGAAAGGTTGGATGCTTAAATGAAAACACTGATGAAAGGCAATGAAGCCATTGCCCAAGCAGCCATCAATGCAGGCTGTGATGCTTTTTTTGGTTATCCAATTACACCTCAAAATGAATTGACTGAGTATATGGCTAAGTATTTAGCCCAAGCCCATAAAGTTTTTGTGCAAGCTGAAAGTGAACTTGCTGCCATCAATATGGTGTATGGAGCTGCAGCCACTGGGGCACGAGCCATGACATCTTCTAGTTCTCCAGGGATTGCCCTTAAACAAGAAGGCATATCGTATTGTGCGGGCGCTGAACTTCCTACGGTAATTGTTTCAATCTCAAGAGGAGGCCCTGGTTTAGGGGGAATTCTTCCTGCTCAATCAGACTATAATCAAGCCACTCGTGGGGGTGGCAATGGCGACTATAAAGTATTGGTTTTAGCTCCCAATGGGGTTCAAGAAGCCACTGATATGGTGCATGACGCCTTTGTATTGGCTGAAAAATATCGCAATCCGGTGATGGTGATGGCGGATGGCGTAATTGGACAAATGATGGAAGCCGTTGAACTGAAATCTGAACCTTTAGGACCCATTAAAGGAGATTGGTTTGCATCGGGTGGACGGATTGGTCAAGAACGAAATAAAGTCAGTTCCGTTCATTTAGATCCCCATGAACTTGAAGATCATAATCATAAATTATTTCGAAAATATGCACAGATGGAAAAAGAAGAAGCCCGTTTAGAGTCCTTTATGGTAGAGGATGCGGATGTGGTTTTGGTTGCCTATGGAACCCCTTCACGGATTGTTAAGAGTGCCATCCTACAAATGCGTGAAATGGGTATTAAAGCAGGTCTATTACGTCCACAAACTTTATATCCTTTTCCTAAACAACAAATTTACGATTCTGTTCAAGCTAAGAAATTTGTCATGGTGGTAGAACTTTCGATGGGTCAAATGGTGTATGATGTCGAGCTTTCCGTTAAGAATACGTGTCCAGTATATTTTTATGGACGCGTTGGAGGCGTCATCTTTGAACCGCAAGAAATCATTGATGAAGTCAAAAAGCATCTAGGAGGTGCACAATGACAGTTGTCTTTAAAAAAACCAAGGGTTTAACTGAAACACCCTTATCCTATTGCCCAGGATGTACGCATGGCATCATCCAACGTTTGGTGGCAGAATCTTTAGAAGAATTGGGTGTGATCGATAATACCATTCAAATTGCTTCTGTGGGCTGTTCTGTCATGAGTTATGATTACTTTAATACCGATGCGATTCAAGCAGCCCATGGCCGTGCACCAGCTGTTGCGACAGGGGTTAAACGAGTGCAACCCGATAAAATCGTATTTACCTATCAAGGGGATGGAGATTTAGCTTCCATTGGGACAGGTGAAATTGTTCAAGCTGCACATCGTGGTGAAAACATAACGGTTATTTTTGTCAATAATGCGATTTATGGGATGACAGGTGGACAGATGGCCCCAACCACTTTAATCCACCAAAAAACAACCACTTCACCCTTAGGAAGAGATCCGTTGACACAAGGAGAACCGATCTTAATGTCTGAACTCATCTCAACCATTCCAGGCGCATATTATGTTGAAAGAGTCATGACGGCTGATCCTGTGAGTGTACGAAAAGCGAAGATTGCGATTAAGAAAGCGTTTCAAAATCAGATCGATCATAAAGGATTCTCGATGATTGAAGTATTGTCTTCATGCAATATCGGTTGGGGAATGAGTCCTGTAGAGGCCTTAAAACACATCAAAGGTCCTATGCAAGATTATTATCCTTTAGGGGTTTATAAAGATAAAGGTAAACAATGATGAATACTCAACGTTTGGTCATTGCTGGTTTTGGGGGTCAAGGGGTCTTAACCATAGGACAACTTATGGCAATGCTTGGAATGAAGCGTAATTATGCGGTCAGTTGGATGCCTTCTTATGGACCTGAAATGCGGGGTGGAACTGCCAATTGTCATGTGGTGATTGATGAGAAAGAAGTGGATTCTCCTCTGATTGCTTCTAACATTTCAGTACTTGTTGCACTCAATCAACCTGCTTTAGATAAATTTAAATCGATGTTGGCCAGTGATGCCATCATCATTAGACATTCAGCGCTAACTCACAACTTTGATTTAAAGGATCAACAAAAAGATGTTGCAATGGATTTTTCAGCCATTGCCACTCAATTCAATTCAACAAAAAGTTTAAACATGGCGGTATTTGGTGCTTTGGTAAAACACTTAGATGTTTATTCTTATGAAGAAGGCAAAGCGGTGATTGAAGAAAAGCTCGGCCATAAGAATGAATCCCTCTTAAAAGTAAACTTAGAAGTTTATACATATGCATATCAATTAAAATGACCCATTGGGTCATTTTTTAAAGTTTAAGTTTGCTTTTAGTAAGGGTGCCTTTAGCACCCATGATACGAACAAGACCAAAAATGTTTTGTTCAAACCATGCACGATCATGGACCCCTGCGATTGACCACATAATGCCAGTGTAACCATTTGGATCTCGACCATCTAAAAAGTAAGTGTCGTTGAGCTTAATTAAGATATCGATGGCTTCTTGTGCAGTGTGTGTCCAAGTTAAGACTCTTTTTGCCCAGTACATTCTAAGGTACCCATGAAGATAGCCCTCTTCACGCACATACCGTTGACATTCATTCCAAAGAGGATCATGAGTTTTAGAAGCTTCGAGATCTTCATAACTGTAGATGAATTCACGTGGATCACTTTCATGTTTGAGTAAGCTTTGTCTAGCCCAATTCCAAGCGCCTTCAAGAGAGTTATAGTTCTTTTGGTAATAACAATAATTCTCAGCAAGTTCTCTTCGAACCATTGCTTCTTCAATGAATGCTTCTGCATTTGGGTTTTGGCTTTCCAAAACTCGTCTTACCATTTCACGGGGTGATAGCATTCCAAAATGGAGATAGATGGATAAACGAGAATTGGCGTTGGCAGTGATTTCATTACGGAGATGATAACGGTTAAGCCCATCTTGAATGAATGTTTCTAGAGTTTCACGTGCTGCACGTTCACCAGGGATGAATTTGGTCGGAAAAGGGGCAATGGTTTGATAATAGGCATAAACGGCTTCAAAGGCGATTTGGTCAAAAGAAAGTTGAGTGTTTGAGTTATAAGGGTAAGGTTTTAAATCATCTTGTGGGCTTAAAAAGGCTTGATATTTTTTTAAAATCTTGGGTCTAAAAGTCCGTGCTGCATACTCAAGTTTATCTGAAGCAATTTGTACAGGCACCACTAAACTGGTATTGATTCGCACAAAGGGAACATTCTTATCACTGCAGAGTTGATTCACTTCTGCGTGTTTAATGCGCATGGGGGTTAAAGAATGATGTTCAGTAATGATGGAATGAATGTTGTCGATGTCCTTTGAAAAAGCACTCGTTACGTCATTGAGTTCAACTTTAAGCTCTATGTTTAGATCAAATAGAGATTCTGCCATCTCTTTTAACCCACTTAGTAAAAAATGCATATTGCGAGCGTTGGCATAAGGAAAAGATTTTAAAGCATAAAAACGTACTTCGAGTTGTGCTTGATCTTTGAGGGCAAGTTCATAAGCATGCTGAAGGGCTGGATTCTCATGTATACGAATGGCTCTTGAACACCAATAAACAACTGTTTTATTCATGTGACCATTATACGCTAATCTTAGAGCTATAATATTGTTGAGGTTCAAAAATGAGAAACATCACTTTATCAGCTGTTCATTATCTCCATGAAGATTGGTCAGAATTTTTTAATGACATGAAATCATATCAACATTTAGTGGTTTTAGGTGGTGAAACGGC
>CAZHIG010000060.1:0-6363 GCA_964532705.1 uncultured Erysipelotrichaceae bacterium | reverse complement strand
ATATTCATGATTATTTTGGTTATGAAGTTGAATTAAATACAGAATATGGATTTGTTTTGTTTTTTGGAGAAACTGAAAATGTCGAGATCTTTAAATTTTTAATTGACAACGCCATTGATTCATTTAATGAATCCTTACTTGAAGGATTTGTAGGATTAATTCGGCGTAATCAAAGTTCACTGATTCGATCTTTAAATCATCATGATGATTATGCGATGGGGATGATGAGATCAATATTTAATACGATTACTTTTGAAAAGCAATTTGAGATTCTTGATCAAATAAATGCGGATGAGCTTAAAGATTTGAACATCATGTTAAAATCTTGCGATCGCTCAATTGTTTTTATGAAAAAAAATAGGAATCTTTAATCTATAAGCCTACTTATAAGTAGGAGGATACACATGCTAAATCAAGTTGTATTGGTTGGAAAGGTACGAACACTTCCAACGCTTAAAGAAACACAGTCAGGAATCAAACTTGCTGAGCTGATGGTTGAAGTAGAAAGGAATTTCAAGAATTCACAGGGCATCGTAGAGACAGACGATATTCAATGTACACTGTGGAGAGGCTTGGCAGAAACAGCTTTATCACAGTGCCAAATAGGTAGTTTAGTGGGCATTCGTGGTAGAGTACAAGCAGCTAAATTTGACACCAAAGAGGATAAACCATTCCATTATTGTGAAGTCATTGTTGAAAAGATTACTTTCTTACATCCCAGTGATATGAAAACGGCTTAAGGCCGTTTTTTTGTTATAATGTAGCAAGTTAAGGAGTGCACATGAAACAATATCTAGAACTTATTGATAATATTTTAAAGACTGGTTCACAACGTGTGGACCGAACTTCTACAGGTACCATTTCAACTTTTGGATATCAAATGCGCTTTAATCTGCAAGAAGGATTTCCGCTTTTGACCACTAAAAAAGTCCATTTTAAATCTGTTGCACATGAACTTCTATGGTTTATAAAAGGGGAAACAAATATTAGACCTTTAGTCTTAAATAACGTGCGCATCTGGAATGAGTGGCCTTATGAGCGTTTTTGTAAGAGTTCAGATTATCAAAATGAAAGTATGGATGAATTCATTGAAAAGATTAAGCAAGATGAAGACTTTGCCTTAAAACATGGGAATTTAGGTCCAGTATATGGAAAGCAATGGCGAGATTTTGACGGTGTCGATCAATTAGAAGAACTTTTACATGGTTTAAAGAAAAATCCTTTTTCAAGAAGACACATTATTTCTGCCTGGAACCCATCACAACTCCAAGATATGGCTTTGCCTCCTTGTCATATGTTAATGCAGTTTTATGTCTCCAGTGATGGTAAACGGCTTTCTTGTCAACTTTATCAAAGATCAGCTGATGTATTTTTAGGGGTTCCATTTAACATTGCATCATATGCACTATTTACGCATTTAATTGCTCAATCCGTAGGACTTGAAGTCGGCGATTTTGTTCATACTTTAGGGGATGCTCATATATATAATGACCATATTGAACAAGTTGAAATTCAACGCACAAGAGAACCTTTAAAACTTCCTAGAATTAAGCTTAATCCGAATGTAAAAAGTCTATATGATTTTACCTATGAAGACATTGAACTGATCGATTATGTCTCTCATCCAGCTTTGAAAGGTAAAGTCAGTGTTTAAACTCATCGTTGCCTATGATAAAAACTTAGGGATGGCTTATCAAGATAAATTGCCTTGGAAAATTCCAAGTGAACTCAAACTATTTAAAGATATTACCACTCATCAATCAATATTAATGGGCCGCAAAACCTTTGAAAGCATTGGTAGATTATTACCCAACCGAAAACACTACATCGTGACTCAAAACAAATCAATGCGAATCGAAGGAGCAAGCATGGTGTATGACTTGAATTCATTTCTAAAAGAAAATAAGAGTTCAAATGAAACCATCTACATTTGCGGTGGCTTAGAAATCTATCAACAATGCTTTGAGTATTGTGACGAATTTTATATTTCGGTGATTCAAGAATCATATCAACATGATTTGAAATTCATGAATGTGGATTGGACTTGTTTTGAATGTATCAGTACCTCGATTTATGATGAATTCATTCATTATCACTACAGGAGAATAAAATGATTAGTAAGCTTAAATTATTACTATTGATGCCATTTGTATATCCTGTGATATTTTTTACTTCACTCCATGTAATTCGCTCAAGTTATGGGTTAAAATATGCACTCTTCCAAATTTGGTCACGTTGGTTACTAAAAAGATCTAAATCAAAAGTTAATATTATCAATCCAGAATTAATCCCCCTAGAAAATGATTATGTTTTCGTTTCTTCTCATGGTTCAAATTTCGATCCTTTGATTTTAGCTTCTGTTCTTCCTGTAGAGACCCACTTTATCTTAAAAGATAAAGAAAGATTACCCTTTGTCAATGTCTATTCTAAACGCCTGAAAATTCAAAGAATCTTTCCAGATCGACATGATCTTGATATCGAAGTGATTGAACAAAACTTAAGTCAATCTTCAGTGTGTGTTTTTTTAGATAATTTTGATGATCATTTAGGTTTACAAACTTTTTTTAAGGCAGCCACTGAAAAACATTGGACACTCATTCCAGTTTTGATCAAAAATAATGAAGGTATTCTAAAGAATAAGGGTTACCATTCAGCGGTTGTTGAGATTAAAACACCTGTTTATTTTGAAGAATATGAAGGGAAATCTAGTGCTGAACTCGCTTCTTTAATAAATGATCGTATCCATTTGTTATAATGGTTAAGTTATGAAAGAATTCTCTGTTAGTTTAGATCAATTTGAAGGTCCACTTGATTTAATGTTGCACTTAATTAGTACAAAAAAGTTAGATCTTTTTGATTTAAAGATTGATATTTTGATTGAGCAATACATTTTATTCTTGGATGCTGTAGATGACAAGCTGAACATTGCAGCAGAGTATCTTGCGGAACTAGCAAATTTGATTGAGTATAAATCCAAAAAACTTCTTCCAAAAGAAGTAGATCCCTTTGAAGGAGAAGTGTATCAAGAAGATCCTAAAGAAGCTTTGATACAAAGAATACTAGAGTATCAAAGATTTAAAGAAATCAGTTCAGTCTTAAATGATCGTTATGAAGAGCGAAGTAAGCAAATCGAAAAACCGATAGAGAGCTCTGTATTACAGAACCAAGATTTTGATCAAATAGGGAATATTGTAGCAACAACGGATGATTTATTAAAAGCCATGCAGAAAATCATACAACGTTTTCATATGGTTCATCCACAAGAAGTGAAAATTAGCCAAGTAGAGATTTCGATTGATGCTAGAACAGATTTCCTTATTAATCACATCAGCAACTTGAAAGAACCTTTCTACTTTGATGATCTTACCCAAGATTGTCAGCATATTCATCTATTGATTGTCACTTTTTTAAGCATTTTAGAAATGAGTCGTAATTCACTATTAAAATTCAGTATCAACAATGACGAAATTGAATTTAGACGAGGAGATCAGTATGGACTTAACGCTTAAGGCATTGCTTGAGGGCATTTTATTTGTATTTGGAGAAGAGGGTATAAGTCTTTCTGAACTTCAAGAAGCACTAGATATTGAAGGTGAAAATCTTGTATCTATCTTAAAGGAAATGCAAGAACAATACCTAGATGAACGATATGGATTTGAACTCATTATTATTCAAGATAAATATAAATTGATTTCTAAAGTACAAGTGCATGATGCAGTAAACAGAATTTTATCTTTAAATAAAAGCAAACAATTGTCTCAGTCTGCATTAGAAACTCTAGCCATCATTGCATATCGTCAACCCATTACACGTCATGAGATTGAAAGCATTCGAGGTGTGGGCTGTGAATTAATGTTGAAGAAACTGCAAGCTATGGATTTAATTGATGAAGCTGCAAGGGCGGATTTACCAGGTAGACCTATTCTTTATCAAGTGACTGAATCATTCCTTGATGTTTTTAAACTGATGGATTTGTCTCAACTGCCTAATCTACCTGATTTCACGCAAGAAAGCAGTGACAATCAGTTGTTTGAATAATGGAAAGACTTCAAAAAGTTCTAGCCAAAGCGGGGATAGCATCTAGACGAAAAGCAGAAGAGCTTATCTTAGCAGGACGCGTCACCGTAGATGGCGTTGTAATAACACAACTAGGTTTTCAAGTTAAGAAAGGTGCAGCTGTCTTTTTTGATGGTAAAAAGGTAAATGGGGAAGATAAAGTCTATTACATTCTTTATAAACCAAAAAAGGTTGTTAGTACCTTAAGTGATCCACAAAAACGTAAAACGGTATTGGACCTTATGGAAGTTGAACAAAGAGTTTATCCAGTTGGACGCTTGGATTATGATACCAGTGGTTTGTTGTTATTAACCAATGATGGTGATTTTTCAAATGAGATGACGCATCCAAGATTTCATTTAAAAAAATCCTATGAAGTAAGCATTGATGGAATCTTAAGCTTAGATCAGATTAAAATTTTAGAGTCTGGTATGACTTTAGATAAAAATGAATATGTTCAGGGGATTAAAGTTAAGCTTAAAAATAGGAATATTGAAAAAAATACATCAGAATGGATTTTTATCTTACAAGAAGGAAAAAATAGACAAATTCGAAGAATGGTTGAAAGTTTTGGGTTTAATGTAACTCGACTCCATCGATTCTCATTTGCCTTTTTGAACTTAAATGATTTAAGACCAGGTTTATATCGAAGATTAAAACCTATAGAAGTAAAGCGATTAAGACTTTTAGCAACAACAGGTAAAGATGAGTAATGCAACATTTTTATTTAAATTTAAATCTTAAACTCCATCAGGAAATTGAACTTACGGAAGAACTTAGACATCAATGTATAAATGTTTTGAGGTATCAAAATCAGCAAGCAATCATGCTGATTGGAAACAATCAATTAAAAGCACAAGCAAGCTTTAACAATACGGGTGATCAGTGTTATTTTTATGTAACATCACTCATTGAAAATCCTCATCCTAAGCTTCAAATACGCTTAATCGTATCACTGATTAAAAAAGAGCGTTTTGAATGGATGCTACAAAAAGCAAGCGAACTTGGCGTTACTGAAATTGTCCCATTAATATCACAGAGGACTCAAATGCATGAACATGCGAAATTTGAAACCAAACGTGATCGGTATCAAAAAATCATACAAGAAGCTTGTGAACAGAGTGAACAATTTCATTGTGCTCTTTTAAGTACACCAATCAAAATAAAAGAGATCTCACAATATAAGTCTGATCAGAATTATCTAGCTTATGAGCGAGAACATTCCCAGTCTTTTAAATCTATGTTTAGAAAAGATCTATCCTACACTTTAGTGCTTGGACCTGAAGGTGGTTTTAGTAAGGATGAGGTTGAGTTTCTTGTTGAGAATGGATTCACCAGTGTTTCTTTAGGAAATTCAATATATCGCACAGAAACAGCTGCTATCGTGTTCTTATCACAATTAAACTTATTGGTGAATTCATGATAAAAATACTAAAAATACTTTATGGATACAATAAGATTTCAATTCATGAAAACAAAGTTAATGCAAATCGAAAAAAAATGATTAAATTTGCTAAAGACTTTCAAATTAAAGTTAAGATTACCAATGAGTTAGAGTATTTTCAATTAAAAATTATTCATCAATCGTTGTTAAATAAGTTAGCCTTCGAGCAAGTTTTTGAAGACGAACGTCATGCACTTCTTGAGATGTGGGACTATCTTAGTTATCAAGAGCGTAATCAACTTATCAATATAAAACTGAATGAAATCAAGAATGATTATCCCTTTATAAAAACTGAAAATCAAAAAATTATTTGGATTGTCTTTTTTGATGAGTTATTGAATTCTCTGTATCATAAAGATATCGCAATCCTTGAGTTACCTCAATATTTTAAGTTATATCGTCAATTTAGAGATAAAATGATCGATATAAATGCTTATGAGCTTTTACCCTATCAACAGAGATTTATTGATGTCAGTGTTGTTGACACTTCCAAAGATAAAGTTTGGTTTTATTCTAATGAATTTAGGTCTTTGTTTATGTTATCTAAAGATTTTAAACTCATAAGAATTTCATTATCCAAAAATAAAACAGATGTACATCCATTAAAAAAAGATTTATTGGCATTATCTAAAGCTTATGAAGATTCTGATTGTTTTTTAGAATCTTTAGTTAATTCTCCATTGATTCATGAAAAAGCAAAAATTAAAATTAAAAAGATCTTAACGAAGTCATATGGCACTAAGGCTTGATATGTTTAGCTTTGAAGTGTATTGTTTATAGGTAAATTATTATGAAAGAATTGAGTCAACTCTTACCTATAAATAGCAATATTGAAATCCATACTTTGAGTACTGACTCGCGTC
>CAZHIG010000059.1:0-6392 GCA_964532705.1 uncultured Erysipelotrichaceae bacterium | reverse complement strand
TTATCGTTTATTTGTAAATATAGATTATGACTATTTATAGAATTCTACAGCAATTAATGAAGCCAGTTTCGCATTGTTATAAACCAGTTGAATGTTTGAATCAAGAGAATCTCCCCCTGTCAATTCTTTAACTTTAGCCAAGAGGAAAGGGGTACTTTCTTTGCCTTTAATGTGTTGAGCTTCAGCTTGTCTTAGCGCTTCTTCGATGGCGTTATGGATGAGTTTCGAATCCATTTCATAGGCTTTTGGAATAGGATTGGTTATGAGTAATCCCCCTTTTAACTTCATCGTCCACTTAGCATGCATCGCATCTGCAATTTCTTTCGGGGTATCCAATCGATAATCGACTGAGTATCCAGAAGAAGAAGTGTAAAAGGCAGGCAGTTCACTGCTTTGATAACCAATCACACCTACCCCTTTTGTTTCTAGGACTTCTAAGGTGAGTCCAAGATCCAAAATGGATTTAGCCCCTGCACAGACGACTGCAACATCCGTTTGTGCGAGTTCTTCTAAATCTGCAGAGATATCGAAACTCTCTGTAGCTCCACGATGAACGCCACCAATGCCTCCTGTAGCGAAGACTTTTATGTTGGCCATATCAGCAATGATCATCGTGGCTGCTACGGTTGTAGCCCCATGTTTCTTTTGGGCGATGATAAAGGGTAAATCTCTACGTGATACTTTTGTCACATCATGTGATGAGCCTAGAACTTCGATTTCTTCATGACTTAAACCCACTTTGAGTCTTCCATCTAGGATTGCGATGGTTGCAGGGACTGCCCCATTTTGGCGAATAATGGCCTCAACTTTTAAGGCTGTTTCTACATTTTGTGGGTATGGCATGCCGTGTGAGATGATGGTGGACTCTAAAGCCACAACAGGTCTTTTTTCATTTAAGGCCTTTTGAACTTCTGGATGAATGTCTAAATATGGGTTCATTTGAAATACTCCTCTCGTGCGCTGTATAAGCGCTCAGTACTTAAATCTTGATAAATGGTGTTTTCATCTTGTGCGCATAGAGCTGATGCACTGATGGCTAATCGTAAGCTCTCATTCAAATTCAAGTCGTTGAAGCGTGCATAAGCTAATGTGGCCATCATCGCATCTCCTGCTCCCGTTGTGTTCTTCACAACAATCTTAGGATTGGATAGAAAGAGCTCTTCGTTTTGATTTAAAGCATAGACACCTTCATCTGACAAAGAGATAAAAACATTTTTAACCCCTTTGTTTAAGAGGATACGCGCTGCTCTTTTCACATCTTCATGATTTTCAATCTTAATTTCACTTAAAATTTCTGCTTCCATTCGATTAGGTTTTAGGGTGTCTATTTTGCTTAAGATGTTTTTGATCTTAAGCGCTTTGATGCTCGAAACTGTATCTACAAATATTGGACAACTCGCATATTCTACAATTTTCTCAATCACAACTTGGTCAAGATTGGTGTCTAAGATGAGCAGTGAGGCTTTTTGAATCACTTGTTTCTTTCGTTCAATAAACTTAAGATCTAAGGCATGAATGCTGTCCATCGCATTGATGGCCACATGCATATCGTGATTAGATTCAAGAATAGAGAGATACGTAGAGGTGGAAAGCTTTGAATCAATCAAACTATCTTTCATGTTGAGCGAAATCTCTAACGCATGATCTAAGATGCTCTTCCCATAAATATCATCCCCTAATGCTGTGATGAGCTTGGTGTTTAGACTAAGTCTTGCCGCATTCTCCGCGATGTTACGTCCAACACCCCCATGCGAGAGCTTGATGGTTCCAATATTAGAGTCATGTAGTTTTAAATCATGAGTTGGAAAACCTTGGATGTCCATGTTGCTGCCACCAATCACCAAAACATAGGGTTCTTGGCTTAAAATATAGCCTTTACCTAAGATGTATCCTTTTTTCATTAAGTTGGTAATATGGACTGCCACCGAAGATCGGGCAATTCCCATCCTTTTCGCAATTTCATTTTGAGAAATGCTCGGATCAGCTTCTAAGAGTCTTAAGAGTTCTTTTTCACGTTGTGTCATAATTTTTGTTTAGGTTATAAACATTTCCTTATAAAATTAATATATTCCAAATAAAAAAATTAATCAAGATTTTTATTTTGACTCGCATGCCAAAAGTAGAAGGACGCTAATGTGAGTTGTGGGCTCAATCTTTTCTTCTTTGTCTCAAAGAATTCTATCGTTAGCTTTTTTTGGTAAAGCTTTTCCATTCCTTTACGGATGGCCAAATCACCATAGCTTAAGATGTCTTTTTTATTGAGACTAAAAATCAACAACATCTCGATCGTCCATCGACCCACCCCTTTAATTTGGATGAGTTGATCGTAAATGGTTTTTGAATCAAGTGAACTTAAGTGATCAAAATCAACAACAGCCTTCTCTTTAACGTCTGCAATGTTTTTAAGGTATTGAGCTTTGGATGAAGATAAACCGCATTCTCTTAAGGATTCAATCGAAGCTTCACGTATCATTTGTGGATTGCCTTCAGGAAAACGTTCAAAGAAACGTTTAGAAATACTGATGGCTGCTTTAAGAGATACTTGTTGAGCGATGATGTTGTCCAGTAGTGCAAGATAGGGATCTTCAATCCCTTCACGCACTAAAGGACCTACAGTATCGATGTAGGTCGAAAGTTTTTTATCTTTTGATTTTAAACTTTGATATTCTTCTTCAGTAAATGAAATGATCATCGAATGATTGATCCTGTTGAGAGTTTCTTAAATTCAATAAGCTCTAAAGCATCTTGATCTTCTCCAACCAAAATCATGCCTTCAGACATAATGCCTCTTAGCTTGACAGGCTTTAAATTTACAATCACAGGTAGTTTTTTGCCAACTAAATCCTTAGCTTCAAATTTAGGTCTTAAACCACTAACAATGGTTCTAACTTCAGGACCGATTTGTACTTTAGACACAAGGAGTTTATCACTGTCTGGATGATTCTCACAACTGAGGACTTCTCCGACACGGATGTCTAGCTTCGCAAAGTCTTCAATGCCAACTTCTGCTTTGGTTTCAAGCTTTGCAGGGGCAGGACTTAGTTTTTCTAAGACTTCATTTACATCTAAACGTGCAAATAGAATTTCGGGTGAATCGGTGACTTGTGTATTTTCGATTTGTCCAAATGCATTAAGAGATTCTAAGCTATGAATGTCTGTATTGATTTGTCTCAACATATTCTTTGAAGTTTCAGGTAAATAGGAAGCTAAGAGCACTGCCCCGAAGCGAATGCTTTCAACAAGGTTATACATGACTGTATTGAGACGTTCTTGATTCTCTTCTTTAGCTAAAGCCCAAGGACTGGTATCATCAATATATTTATTACAGTGTCTAAAAATATCTAGAATATGGTCTAAAGCATCTTGTACATGTAAGGTTTTCATTGAAGCATTGACTTTAGCAGGTACCGATTCTACAAAAGCTATCAATGCTTGATCTAAGTCAGTGGTGTTTGTGCTTCTAACAATCTTTCCACCCAAAAACTTATTGGACATGGATAAGGTACGATTGACTAAGTTTCCCATGATGTTAGCCAAATCCACATTGATTCTTTCAACCATAAGTTCATAGGTTAAACTACCATCTTGAGCAAAAGGCATTTCATGCAGCATCAGGTATCGAACCGCATCGACCCCAAAGATATTAACCAAATCGTCCGCATAAATCACATTGCCTTTAGATTTAGACATCTTTCCATCCCCAACCAATAACCAAGGATGTCCAAAGACTTGTTTAGGGAGCTCTTCCCCTAATGCCATCAACATAATTGGCCAATAAATGGTGTGAAAACGCAGAATATCTTTCCCAATCAGATGTAAATCTGCTGGCCAGAATTGTTTGTAGCGTTCTCCATGATGTCCATCTACGTCGTAATCAACGCCAGTGATGTAGTTGCTTAAGGCGTCGATCCATACGTAAACCACGTGTTTATCATCAAAAGATACAGGAATTCCCCATTTAAAAGAGGTACGGGATACCGCTAAATCTTGAAGTCCAGGTTTAATGAAATTATTGATCATCTCATTCTTGCGAGATTCTGGTTGAATGAAGTCTGGATGCGTTTCAATGTGTTCTACCAAACGGTCAGCGTATTTTGAAAGTTTAAAGAAATAGGATTCTTCTTTGGCTGAATGAACGTCTCCATGACAATCTGGACATTTCCCCTCATTAAGTTGAGAGGGGGTATAAAAGGACTCACAAGCTGTACAATACATGCCTTCATACTCAGATTTATAAATGTCCCCTTGGTCATAAAGTTTTTTAAACATCTTTTGAATTTGAAGTTCATGATAAGGATCGGTGGTACGAATAAATTTATCATAGGAGGTGTTCATTAAGTCAAAGAGTCCTCGGATGATGCCTGCCACTTCATCTACAAAGACTTGTGGCGTTTGATTGGCTGCCTTGGCTTTCTCTTCAATTTTTTGACCATGCTCATCCGTACCTGTCATAAAGAAGACATTGTAGCCTTCCGCTCTACGATATCTTGCGATTGCATCGGCTAAAACAATCTCATAGATGTTTCCAATATGAGGTTTACCTGAGGTATACGCAATGGCTGTGGTGATGTAATAATTGTTGGCTGGTTTAGTCATGTTTTCTCCTAGAAAATAAAAAACGTCCTTCTAAGGACGCTTGTGCGTGGTACCACCTTAGTTCAAAACAGAAGTTTTGCCCTTGAGTGCTGTAACGTAGCTTCTACGATCGATATTTGTTTAGCGCATTTTCTAAAAGCATCTTAGGTAAGTTCTCATCTACTCTTACTCTCTGTACTAATCTAGCTTTTATACTTCATCTAAACATCGAATGTGTCTCTATTATAGAGTGAAAAGCTTTGCCAATTCAACACTAAGTCCAAACATTTAGGCAATGCTTAGGTATAATGAGTTAGATTAGGAGACTTTATGAAATTTGCAAAACTCAGTATAGCGATTATTTTAAACATTATTCTGGTGTCTTTCGGTGCCAGTTTAACCCTTAAAGCAGCCATTGGTGTTGGAGCTTGGGATTCTGTCTCTCAGATTATGGCTTTAATCTTAGGGATTAAAGTGGGTACTTTTGCGATCTTTTTAAACAGTTCGTGTGTACTAGGACAATGGATATTGTTGGGTAAAAATTTCAAAGCCATAAGATTGCTTCAAGTTGGTGTTGCGATTCTCTTAGGTGTCTTTGTCAATTTCTTTTACTACACCCTATTTGGTTCATTGGTGTTAGAGTCTTACATATTGCGTATTGTAGTCTTTGTTTTAGCCATCACTGTTTTAGCGTTTGGGGTCTCCAACATTATGTTGATAGACAAGGTGACCTTCCCACTTGAAAGTTTGTGCATGGTCATCTCAGATAAAACTGGGCTAGACTTTGGAAAACTAAGACAAGGTGCAGACTTCATATCCATTGTTTTTGCCTTAAGCATGTCTTATCTCTTTAGCTTACCCTTTACAGTAAGAGAAGGTACTGTCATTGGTATGTTGATGTTTGGACCTCTACTCAGCCTCTTTATGAAACATACCAAAGCAACTTTCAAACGATTAGAACTGATTGATTAATTAAAAGAGCCTATGAAGGCTCTTTTTGATGAAAATGTTGATAGATGGTGTTTTTAGGAATGCCTGTTTGTTTAGAAATTGCCTTAATCGCATCACTTGCACTGAGTCCCGCATCCATACTGCTTTGAATCATGGCTTGGATTTCTGATAAATCTAAATCAGGATTGCGTTCTGTTTGTAGACCTTCTACCACTAAAACCATCTCTCCTTTGAGATCCTCTACAACTTCAATGAGTTCACTCAGTGTTCCTCGTAGAATCTCTTCGTGAATCTTGGTAATTTCACGCGCTAAGACTGCTTTACGATCACCGAGTTCTGCTAGTATCTTTTGAAGGGTTTTCTTAACTCGATGTGGAGCTTCATAAAAGATAAGTGTACATCCATAGGACTTAAGTTGATTAAGTTCTTGCTTAAGGGCTTTATCTTGAGTGGGTAAAAATCCATAGAACACATAGGGTTGTGGACTCAAGCCTGAAACAACAAGGGCTGCTAAGGCAGCGCTAGGGATGCCAATAGGGATTACATTAAAGCCTGCTTCAATGATTGTTAAGACTAAGTTATAGCCAGGATCACTGATAAGTGGTAACCCTGCATCTGAAATTAAAGCCACATGTTGACCTGAACGCAGTAACTTTAAAATGCCCTCTGCACTTTCTTTCTCATTGTGCATGTGATGGCTAATCAGTTTTGTATGAATATCAAAGGCAGATAGAAGTTTTGAAGAGACCCGCGTATCTTCAGCCGCAATGACTGATACATTCTTTAAAGTATCGATGGCGCGTGGGCTCATTTCTTCTAAATTGCCAATGGGCGTACTCACTAAATAGAGTGAGGGCAGATCATTC
>CAZHIG010000058.1:0-6483 GCA_964532705.1 uncultured Erysipelotrichaceae bacterium | reverse complement strand
GTGTTAATCGTGAAAGTTTCTCCTCACTTATCTTTGATGGATATACAAATAATAGTTTAGTTGATCTTAGACTTGAGCAAGTAATTACAAATAACTTTTTTTCAAATACAATGCCTTTGGTAGTTGAAAATTTTACTTCTTCAAATTTCATTCTACCATCAACTACATTTGCACCATTTTTTAACAATTTAAACAATTTTAAGAATAGTAATATTTTATATGTCATTCCAATAAGCCCAAAAATTGCATACCTCTTAGTTAATAAAAAAGATTATGATGATTTTTTCGCAGAGAACAATTCCTCGTATTGCATGTTTGAGAATGATAATGTAATAAAACAAATTAACAAATTTGCCTTTATGTCATGCAAAGAAATTGAAGACATTTCTGAATTATCTTTTGTTTCAATAAACATTGAAGAGCTCGAATGTTTATTGCAATAAAATTGAGTTATCCAAATTTTTGAACTATTGTCTCATCCATTATTTAGTTCTTCACTAATCTAGTATAATAAACTCAATGAAAGTCATACTACCCACACAATCAAAACAGAAATATTTGTTGGATTTACTAAAAACAAATAAAACTTTAGGAGACACTTCTTTTGTGTCTCTTTCTGTATTCTTAAATGGGTTAGTTGAAGTTAATCGTGATGCATTGCTGGTGAGAATCTATAAGGCATTAAATACCTTAAAAGAAGACCCATCTGTTTTAATCCTTAAAGAGATATTAGGCTATCCTATGATTGCCGAGTCTTTCTTAAACTTTATCACTAAGATGGCAGAAGAGGGATGGACATTAGAAGATTTACCTTTACGATCGGATAAAGAAAAAGCACTACATTACATCTTAAGTAAACTATTGGGTGAAAGTTTTGAAGTCTTTAATCAATGGAAAGCCTTTGAATCATTAGACTTAAGGGATGTGGAAGTTTTAGAGAATGCGTATTCTTTTGCGCAAAATAAACGTTTAACGAAGGCAAAGGAAAGAGGCTTAAGGATTATTTCGATTGCTGAGAAGAAAAGTTTGCGTAAACTCTACTTTGCCAATACACCACGCTCTGAAGCTCAAGCGGCTGTTCAAGAGATTCTACAATCTTCAATCGCCTATGAAGACACTTCCATTGTGTGTTTAGATCCAGGATTGATGTCTCAAGTCGAAAGTTTCTTAAAACAGTATGAAGTTCCTTATCAAAAAGTAGGACATGGAAATCCTCATCCCATCTTTCGTTTTTTTAGGGATACCCTTCATTTTGTCGTAGAACCTAATTTAAGTCATTTTGTGGATCTTGTGCATAATGATGTTTATGATTTTAGCTATAAACAAAGTCTACTGACCTATTGTGAAGCTTTTAAACCTGACTTAATGGATTTAATGCAGCCATTAAACCATGTTTCTACTGCTTTTAATGAGCCTAAGTTAGATGAACTTTTATCCAAGAAAGCTTACCTAGACTTAGAAAGTGAAGCTGAAACCGCACTCAACGATCATCGAGAAGAACTGATTGCTTTGATGAGTGCTAAACCACACTCCATCGTTGAGACTTTAAGTCATGTGTTTAACTTTGTGGTTAGCGTAGTCAGTGAAACGGATGAAAATGTATCTGCTTTATATGCCTTAAAAGAACTCATTGAAGGCGCTCACTATGATGCCTTAGATGGGGTCTCTTCTTGGCTTGAACTGGTTGATCATCAAGTCTTAAATTTAACCCTCAGTGCAAAAACAAAGTCTGGGGTCATCCTAACCGATTTAAGTCATGGCTTAATCCCAGGCATTAAGAAACAAATCTGGTTGTCGTGTACCCAAGCTTTTTATCCTCAAGTAAAAACCAACAGTGGTCTTTTTGATGAAGACTATGTCTTAGGGATTAAAGGCTATGATGTGAAAGAGCGCTATGACTTTCATATGGCTAACTTAGAGAAACTACAAAAGAGCAGTGATGAACTCATTTACTCGTATGCGATTGGTAGCTATGAAGGTAAAGCACAACGGCTAGCCTATGAGCTTGAAAAAGAACTGGAAGGCATTGAAGCCACACGTTGGGCTTTGGTGGAAACAAACCCACTTCAAGAAAAGAAAGTGGTACAGCTAAAGCCTGAACTTGCGCAGGCCTTATATTTTGAAAAAGGCTTAGAGGGCAGTGTCTCAAGTTTTGAGACGTACTTTAGATGTCCTTACCAATACTTTCTAAAAAGAGGGCTGAAACTTAGAGAAGATGAAGAACTCAACTTAAATCGTTTAAGTTTAGGAAATCTACTCCATGCCTTATTAGAAAGTGCTGTAAAGCTTAAAGGAGCACAGTATGCTTCGTATCTCTATGAAAATTTAACTGAGCTTACTAAGCCTTATATCGCTGCTTTAGAGCGTCTATTCCCCAGTGAAAAAGAAAGCTTAAGACTGGTTGAACTTAAAAGTTTAGCCATCCTAAAGCTGAGTCTTATTTTCTTAATGGATAAAGAAAATGCGACGGAGTTTAAAGCATCTGTGGTCGAAAAACCTTTTGACTTAGCCTTTCCTTTAAGTTCTGGCCATGCCATTCATTTTAAAGGCATCATTGATCGCATCGACTTAAGAAATAAGGATGCGGTCATCATAGATTATAAATCCTCAATGACCACCTTTACGGAAAGTCAGTTTAATGCAGGCATAAAACTCCAACTGCCCACCTATGCATGGGCTTTACAGGCGGAAGGCTTAAAGCCTAAAGCAGCCCTCTATTTTGGCTTAAGTCCTGAAAAGATTGAGCTGAGTGCAGATCCTAGTTTTGATGTGAAAGCAGAAGTCTTAAAGTCACGTCGTTTAAAAGGAATGATCTTTTCTAAGGATGAAGGCATTGATACAGAAGGCAGTCACATTGTGGGTTTTGGATTGAGTTCTAAAGGCTTAAAGTATCCTACGCCTTATAACTTAGAAGCTTTAGTTCATGAGCTTCAAGTTTTATATGATGAGATGGAAAGAGGCTTAAAGTCAGGAAACATCTTAAAACAAAATAAAGATAAGTCTTGTTTATATTGTCCCTATAAAGGTTTTTGTCAATACAAGGGTCCTGTGATTAAGATTGCGCATGTTTCTACGAAAGATTCAAAGGTGTTAGACAAATGAGTCAATTTCCATGGAGTCCAAAACAACAAGCGGCGATTGATGCGATGGATACCAATGTTTTGGTGTCGGCTTCAGCTGGGGCGGGTAAAACAACGGTTTTAATTGGTCGCTTACTCAAGCGGATGCAGGTGGATCGCATTTCTTTAGATGAAGTGATTGCGATTACCTTTACTGAACTTGCGGCCACTGAAATGCGTAAGCGTTTAGCCAAGCGCTTATCGGAAGAATTTGAGCGTACCCAAGATCCTCATCTTGAACGACAACTGAGTTTACTGCCCAGTGCCCACATTTCAACCATCCATGCCTTTTGTTTAAATTTGATTGAGAATTATGGCTATGTGATTCATTTAGACCCTAAACAAAGTCAAACTGTGTTGGATGAAGCTTCTGCCAGCTTACTGAAGGAGAAAGCGTTTAAAGAAGGCTTAAAAGAGATGATGAGCTTAGATGAGAAAGCCCTCCTTGAACTCAGTCTACATTTTGATCGTAAACCTGAAAACAGTTCACAGCTTAAAGAAGCTGTAGATGCATTGTTGTCTAAGTTGTCGACTTTAAAAGATCCTCAAGGATGGATTGAAAAAAGTTTAGTTCAACACAAGGCTTTAAGTCATCATGAGCTCAGTCCTGATCTAAAAGTGTACTTTGAACTCTTTTACCAATGGAAGATTCAAGACATTCAAAATAAGTTAGCGTTTGCCTTAAGGTTTACCCAAAACAATATTGAGTATCAAACAATGCTGAGTTCGATGGGTAAAGTAGAAACCAATAAGATGGCTTATGAAGAAACTTTAACGCATGTGCTTAAACTCATCGATGCGTTTAAACAATTGGATTTGAAGGATTTTAATTATGGGAAAATTCAAGCTGAACTTGCTGAAATTCATCACAATCTAGGTTTTCGAAAAGTGCCTAAGGCTTCTGATGTTAAAGCGGTGAAAAAAGTCTGGGATGAAGCAGAGAAAGCCTATTTTAAACTAACCGATTTAGCCTTTGAAGAAAAAGAGTGGTTTAAGGATCATTCGATTTTAGTGTCGCGTATGAAAACTTTAAGTGAGTTAGCCCTGCGTGTTAAAGCAAAGTATCAAACATTAAAGAATGAAGCTAAAGTCATAGATTTTAATGATATGGAACATTTAGCCATCCGTATCCTGAAAGACCCTGATCATAAGATTGCGGATCGTTTTAAAGCCAAGATTAAAGAAATCATGGTGGATGAATTTCAAGACACCAATGAACTTCAAAACGAACTGGTAGAACTCTTATCCAATGGGAAGAACATCTTTAGAGTCGGGGATGTGAAACAATCCATCTATCGCTTTAGAAATGCACAACCGCAACTGATGATGAAGCTCATGAAAAAAGAAGATGAGCATCATCGTGTTTTGTATCTAGATGAAAACTATCGTTCTAAACAAAGCATTGTTGATTTTAACAATGTGCTTTTTGATCAACTGATGAACTTTGAATCTTTGGGTTCACAGTACAGTCAAAATGATTACGTCAAAACAGGTAGTCCAAAACAAATAGGGGGAGACTCTGTTGAGATTCATTTCTTAGAGAAGCTACCCGCCATAAGTGAAGAAGAGTTTAGTAAAGATGAAGAGGATCGTGATGAAGGCGAGGATGAAAGTCCTACATTTACGATGGAAAGTGATGCGTATGCGCGCCCCAAAGTGATGCACATCATTAACCGTATTCTTGCGATGAAACATCAAAAGGATAGTTTATATCCCAACTATAAAGACTATGTGGTTTTGGTTCGCTCTAATTTAGAAAAAGCTTTGCTTAAAGAACAATTTGAGAAAGCCAATATTCCCCATCACATTTCAACCAAGTCTGGCTTCTTTAATGCGAACAGTGTTCAAGATGTTTTACTCATGCTTAATTTTGTGGTGAATCCCTATGATGATTTAAATCTAGTAGGTTTACTCTTATCTAAATTTGTGGGTCTTGATGAAAATGATCTTGCCATGTTAAGACTCAATAAAGAGGGTAGTTACTTAAATACTTTAAGAAAAGTTAAACCCCATCTTTATGAAGAATTGATGGCTTTTAGAGCTGAGCATCTCGAAAAACCTTTAAGTGAACTCATTTGGGGCATTTATACGTTTAAGAATTACTATTTAACTCAGATAGGTCTACAAGATCGCGTTAATTTAGATTTCCTCTATGAGAAAGCCCTCAGGTATACTGAGGATTTTGTCTCGGTTTCTGAGTTTGTTGAACGGATCAAACATTTGGATGATTCTGAAAGTTCTGAAGCCATTCCATTTACTGAAGAAGATGATGTGGTGAGAGTCATGACCATTCATCAATCCAAAGGCTTAGAGTTTAAAGTGGTCTTTTACTTTACCCGTCTACAAGGATCGATTGCGGATAATAAAACAGCTTTGTTGATGGACAGTGACTTAGGCTTTGCCTTAAAGTCTTTAGATTTGAATCACTACAGTACACGTGTTCATCCGATTCGCTTAGCCATCGAAATGAAAAACACCGTAGATGACATCTTAGAACAAGTTCGTCTCATGTATGTGGCTTTAACACGGGCAGAATCAAAACTGATCATTGTGGATAGTGCCCCTTTGTATGAAGATCCTTTAAGCGATGTCAGTTTACTCAATGCGATGGGGTCAACACGGATGTTGAATGCCTGTATGTCAGTCCTTTTAGACAAAACCCAAACAGAGCTTAAACGACTTGAAAATCCCACTCAATTTGGAAAACTGGATCCAGAATTACACGTTCAAAAAGAACTTAAAATTGTGGATAAACCACGCAATACCATTGAATTTAAAACCCCCAGTTCTACCCATCCTAAGTCTAAAGAGATTCGTCTCAACTTTAATCAAGAGAAGGGGACCGTTCATGGGTCAGAAATGCATAAACTCTTTGAAACCTTGCCTAAAACCAAGTGGACTCAAGAATTGGTCTTATCGTACAAAGCAGATATCAGTGAAGATGACTTAGAAGCCATGTTGGTGTATTCAAACTCAAGCATTTATGAGGCCATGCTTAAAGGAAAGATGACGCATGAATATGCTTTTTATGCCTTATTTGATACTGAAGTGCTGCATGGCTATATGGATTGTGTTTCGGTGTGTGAAGATGTCGTGTATCTCATTGACTATAAAACCGACCATTTAGAGTCACCTGGTTTGTTTGTTGAACTGTATGAAGATCAAATCTTGGCCTATAAAAAAGTCCTTGAGCGCCAACATCATAAACCGGTTAAAGCCTATTTGTATAGTTTAGTGTTTAAAACATTTATCGAAGTGATTTAAAGATCCTGTTAAAGGATCTTTTGTATGTCTAATAGAAGTTTGCTGGTTTCAGGGATGGGGAGTAAAAAGAAATCATGAATCATATGAGGATATTCAAGAT
>CAZHIG010000057.1:0-6496 GCA_964532705.1 uncultured Erysipelotrichaceae bacterium | reverse complement strand
TCTAGAATCGCATCCAACCAAAGACTGAGTTGAGAAGACGCTTGTTGTGCCATCTCCACCACATGCGCATGCGAATGTTTCTTCTTTTGAATGCCTGTGGCCATGTTTGTGACCACCGCAAAGGCTAAAACGTTAACACCCATATGATTGAGGGCGATGGTTTCAGGAACTGTGCTCATTCCAATCAGATCACAACCCATTTTCCCATAAGCTCTAATTTCTGCTTTGGTTTCATAGTAAGGACCAGAGAAGAAGCCATAAACACCAGATTGATAATTAATCTTTAAAGCTTTAGCAGTCCTTTGTGCTAATGCTCTTAAAGATTCATCGTAAGGTTCAGTCATGTCGGGGAAGCGGGGGCCTAAACGCTCATCATTGATGCCGATTAATGGGTTTTGAATGACCAGATTGATGAAGTCTTCAATCACCACAATGTCACCTGGTGTGTAGTTGGTGTTGATGCCGCCACAGGCATTGGTCAGAATCATGGTTTTAACCCCAAGTTCTTTTAAGACATAGTATGGAAAGACGACTTCCTTCATGGAGTAGCCTTCATAGTAATGAAATCGGCCCTGCATGAAGACCACAGAATGCCCTTTATAGTCACCAAAGAGTAAGCTTCCCGCATGACCACTTACGGTAGACACCGGGAAATGAGGGATATCTTGGTAAGGAATCGTTGTGCTATTCTCAACAGCTTTTGAGACATCGCCTAAACCTGAACCTAATACAAGCCCTAAAGAAACTGGCAGTTTGATTCGTTTTTTTAAATGAGCAGCCGCTTCTTGAATTTGAGTATAGTAATCCATTTTATTTAAAGCCTTTTTTAAGGATTTCTTCTAGGAAATTGTCGCGATTAGAGCTTCCTGAGTAACGTTTTGATATTTGTTTACTGAAGGAATCCACTCGCGTATTCGCATTTCTTAAATCATAGTAGGTGGCTAAGTGTTCATCATAAGCTTTGAAGTCTTCGAGGGTATAAGCTTTACTTGGGTATGAATTTTCGTAAACTCTTAAAGTCATGTCCATTCTGGGTTTGAGTTCAGGCTCTTGATCAGGATAACCCATCGCTAAACCTAAAGCTGCAAAGGTATAGTCTGGTAAATTTAGAATCTCATTGAGTTGTGGAATATCATTATGAATGGATCCTAGATAGACGGTTCCAATGCCTAGACTTTCTGCGGCTACCACCACATTTTGAGCCATCAGGATGGCATCGGTGAAGCCTTGTATGAAGCGTGAAAATGAACCCGCATTACTTTCTTCTAAGCCTGTGGCTAAGCTTAAGTCGTGGTTTCTTTTTTGATCGACTAAGAAAATCCAAAGTTCTGCGCCGGTTGCGACATAAGTTTGATTACAAATCTTCGCAATGGCTTCTTTTTCTTTGGGGTCAGTAATTCTTAGAATCGAGGCGGCTTGGTGGCCACTGGAAGTGGCAGTTCGTTGAGCAACCGTGATGAGTGTGTTTAAGGTCTCTTCACTAAAGCGTGTGTTTTTAAAGGCGCGTATGGAGCGATGATTAAGCTGGGTTTCTAGGGTTGAGTTCATGGGATTTCCTTTTTTCTTATAGTACTACTGTAGAGATAAGATGCATTGTCTTCAATCCCTTTGCTTGTAAAATCGTTTCTTTTTTGAGTACAATACAAACAAATGAACACGATTTCGATTCAATCTCTTCATCTTCTTTTAATTAAAGAGGGTCAGGACAACCACACCAGTTATGGGGCTCAACAACGCATGTTTCCTTCAAAGTGGAAACAAGCTTCAGGCTGTGGGCCCACCGCTGCGAGTAATCTTATCATTTATGAACAAGTGAAAGATCTCTGTGAACTGCCCATGCGCGTTGAGACGGTCAGACACATGATGTTGGAACTGTGGAAATATGTGACACCTGGGATTATGGGTGTAAATTCTATGACTAAGTTTGAGAAAGGCTTAAAACGTTATTGCATGGATAAAGAACTGCCCTATGTGCCTTTTGGCTTAGAGATCCATCGTGATAAAAGCTTAAGAATTTCAGAGCGTGAACTTAAAGACTTCTTAAGTAGGGTTTTATCAGAGAATAAACTGGTTGCCTTTTTAAATCTAGATGCGGCCAAGACAGCGTTCTTGGATGAGTGGCATTGGGTGGTTTTACATGCGATTCATTATGATGAAGATCACTTAGAAGCTGATATTTTAGATGGTGGAAAATCTTTGCGTATTGATTTGAATCATTGGTTAGAAAACACCAAGAACCATGGGGCTTTTGTGGTCTTGAATAAAGTTTAACTTTACAGTGCGTAAACAATTCTTAAAGAAAGTGGATTATAATAAGACACAATGAATACACTCACTAAAATTGCAATTGTCGATGATGAAGCCAACATTCGACGTTTGGTTTCCTACGATTTAAAACAAGCTGGTTATGATGTTTATGCGTTTGAAGACGGTCAAGCGCTTTTAGATTCACCGATGGTGGATGACTTTTATGCTTTGGTGGTGGATTGGATGATGCCTAAATTGGATGGACTGAACTTAGTCAAAACATTAAGAGCGAAAGGCAATCAAGCCTTGGTGATTATGTTGACGGCAAAGGCTGAAGAAGAAGATCTCATTGAAGCTTTTGAAGCGGGGGTGGATGATTATCTCAGTAAGCCTTTTAGTTCACGAGAACTCTTGGTTCGACTTAAAACCCATTTAGCACGTTTAAGTTCAAAGAGCAGTGAGAGTTTGGTTTTGGGCGACCTTTCGCTCCATCCCATTCGTCGTGAAGCAAGATTAAATAATGATGTGATTTATCTCACTAAGGTTGAATTTGATTTACTGCATTATTTAATTCTTGAAAGACCCAATGTGTTATCACGTGATCAAATTCTCAATGAACTTTGGGGTTTTGAATATGATGGAGATACACGGATTGTGGATGTGCATGTGTCCAAATTGCGCACGAAGCTTAAAACCTCAAATTTAGAAATCATTTCTTTAAGAGGGATAGGCTATCGGATTGAGATCAAAGCGTGAATATTAAAGATACATTTATACTTTTAAGTGGCTATGGACTGACCTTTGTGTTGGTCTTTTTTGGTTTAAATGTTTATTGGGCTTTGGCCTTATCATTGATCTTTTCATGGCTGGTGTTGAGTCTTGTGGTGAATCGTTTAAAACAACTGCATCAAAAAGAAAGAGAAGACTTAATCCAGAGGTCACGTTCACATGAGCGTTATTCTCAAGTTCAGTCATCTCAATTGGCATCGATTGTCTTGAATTTACCTTTTCCCATTGCATTACTCAATCTGGTGGGAGAATATGTCTTAACCAACACAGCGTTTAATGCTTTGTATGACCATGTGCCACAGCTTTATTCTGAAGATAGTTTAGATCCTGAAATCAGCAGTTTTGTGCGACAAGCTTATTTAAGAGAAGAAGCACTGATCCGTAATGTGCATATTGGTAATATGGATTATCAAGCGATGAATGTGCCTGTCGTAGATGAGAGGCGCTACAATGGATCATTATTGATGTTTTTAGACATTACCCGTCTTTTAGAGGGTGAACGGATTCAAAAGCGCTTTATTGCGGATGCCTCTCATGAACTTAAAACGCCGTTGACGGCTATTTTAGGAATGGTAGAGATCCTCAATCGTCCTGAGTTTAAAGATGATAAAACGCAGCATGAATTCTTAGTGCATATTGAAGAAGAAGCTAAACGGATGGATCGTATCTTAAAAGATTTACTGGATTTATCACGATTAAGCGCGACTAAGATTGCTTTAAATAAGGTCAATCTTGCATTAAAACCTCTGGTGAAAGCCGCTCATCAATCGGTGGCACAAAGCTTTAAAGAGAACCATAATACCTTTTCGATGGATATCGATCAGAATTTTAAGGTATATGGTGATCCAGATAAACTTCATCACATATTAACCAATCTTTTAATGAATGCGAGTAAGTTTACCACTCATGGTGAGGTTACTGTAAGAGGGTATGCAGAAGGTCTACACAACTATATTGAAGTAAAGGACACAGGGATTGGGATTGATTCTAAAGATCTTGATTCTATCTTTGATCGCTTTGTGCGACTGGATGCCTCACGTTCACGTCAAAGTGGGGGTTCGGGATTAGGGCTTGCGATTGTGAAAGCCTATGTGGAAATGCATCAAGGGAAGATTTCGGTTAAGAGTCAAGTGGGACAAGGCTCTACCTTTATCATAGAACTGCCGAAATCGTAAATGTTAATTTAACTTTACAATGCCTTAACACAGCCCTAACCCGGCTGTGTTTTTATTTGTGTAAGCTATAAATGAACCTTATGGTTTAGGAGGAAATATGAATTTAATTAAGAAGTTTGTCCCTCTTCTTGTCTTAGGTTTAGTCTTAACTGGCTGTGCTGCTCAAGAAGAAGAAGTTGAAGTTGTAGATACCTTTGGAACTGAGACGATCAACGTCTATACTCGTGATACCACATCCGGTACTCGTGATGGTTTCTTCAATGGCATTGGCTATGGTGAAGCTGCTACCGATGATTCACTCTTAGTTGAAGGTTTCATCACTGCTGATAATACGGGTATCATGACTGCCATGACCACTGATGTTGCTGGGATTGGTTATGTATCCTTATCCAGCGTTAACAACACCATTAAAGCTTTAGATTTCGAAGGTGTTGCAGCGACTGAAGAAAATGTTATGAATGATACGTATGGATTAAAGCGTCCATTCATGATCATTAGTCGTTTACCAGATGATTATGAAAATGATACAGAATATCAACTCAGTATGGCTTTCTTAGCTTATGTTCAATCCAACGAAGGGGCTGACGTTATTGCGAATAAAGGGGCCACACCGATTGCTTCCAATGGCTCTTGGGCTGAACTTTCAAAAGATTTCCCTGTTTGTTCATTAGACAACAGTGCGACTACATTGAAGTTTGGTGGATCTGACTCTGTTCAAAAAATAGCGGAAGCTTTATCTGAAGCCTTCTCACCAGCCTGTGGAAATGTTCAAACCGAAAATGATCACACTGGTTCTGGGGATGCATTCAAACGTACCCAAGGTGAACAAAGCACAGGTGTAACGTACAAACATATTGGCTATGCTTCTCGTTTCTTTAAAGACACAGAACCTGCAGCAGAAGAAACCACCTTACAAATGGCATGGGATGCGATTGTTCCAATTGTTCATTTAGACAATCCACTCAGTGACGTAACGGCTGAACAACTCAAGGCTATCTACACAGGTGAAGTCACCACTTGGGGCGAAGTTTTAGGCGAATAAGTTTCCTTAGAGTTAACTGTATAAAGGCCCTATGAAAATAGGGCCTTATTGACTAGAAAGGACAGTCATCATGCATCCAAAGAATTTCATGAGTAAAACTGATGCTTGGGTCTCAAAAGCGCTAATGACTTTAGCGCTCTTAGCGTCTAGTTTCATCATTATTATCGTGGCCTTTGTAGCCGCAAAAGGCGTGCTTCCGTTCATCAGTGATAATGGTGGATTGGGATCGGTGGATCTTTTTGGTTTCTTGACCAAAACAGTGTGGTTGGAAGGTACGTATTTTAAATCAACCTTATATGGAGCAGGTTTCTTAATCATCAATACTCTATATATCGCAAGTTTGACTTTGATCTTGGCTTTTCCAATTGGTGTTCTAAGTGCATTATTTATTGCGAAGATTGCCCCTAAACCCATCGCTTCTATCATGCGTACCATCATTGAACTTTTAGCCAGTATTCCATCCATTGTGTTTGGTTTGGTTGGGGTTGGTTTTTTCTTACCATTAATTTATCAATTGGCAAGATTTTTAGGGTTTAACTCTCCCGGTGGATCTGGCGTGCTTGGCACCGTAATTGTTTTAGCCATTATGAGTATTCCTACCATTACGGCTGTATCTGAAGTGTCTTTACGACAAGTGGATCCATCCTTAGAGCAAGCTTCATTGGCTTTGGGCGCAACCAAGACGCAAACCAATTTTAAAATCAATTTATTGGCAGCTAAGTCAGGGATTTTCTCTGGCGCTATTTTGGCGATTGGGCGTTCCCTTGGGGAAGCGACAGCGGTTGCGCTTGTGAGTGGAAATGCGCGCAGTGGACCCAGTTTTGGCTTATTTGAAACCACCGCGACCATTACATCAACCTTACTTCAAGGCTTAAAAGAAACCGTTGGGATTGATTATGATATTCGTTTTGCTTTGGGGATTTTACTGATGATTGTTATTCTTTTAACCAATGGAATATTAAATTTGATTAAATCGAAAGTAGGGAATTTAAATGCGTAAGCGAAAGATTTATTTTGGGGACATCCTACCTAATTTCATGACCTACCTTTCGACCAGTCTTTCAGCCCTTGCCTTAGGCTTAATCTTCTATTTTGTATTTGTGAATGGGAAAGATTTACTCTCACTTGAACTCTTTACAAGCAACTATCATGCGCACAATTACATTGCGCAAATCAGTGAGTATGATGAAGCTCAAACATTCAAGATGCCTGATTTTTCGAGCGATGATGCGGTTTTTGTTTC
>CAZHIG010000056.1:0-6539 GCA_964532705.1 uncultured Erysipelotrichaceae bacterium | reverse complement strand
AATGATCATCAAGCTGTGCATTGGTTATCATCTTTAAAACAAGCTTTGATTGAGTTTGATCAAAACACCATAACGATTACTTTAGCTTTTGTTTCCAACAAGTCAGATTTAGCAAAAACCCTTGTATATCAAAAAGGACTTGAACAGTTCTACTTAGAAGAAGCAAAAAGATGGCCCAAGCTTTCAGATATTCATCTAAAGATAAGACATATTGGTGAATGGGATCTTAAAAAAGAATTAAAGTTTAATTTTGATATGAACGTGATTCAAATCATAAAGGGCTAAAGCCCTTTTTGTTTTATAAATCTTGTGAATTTAGAAGTGCTTTCACTTTTCTCAATAGAGAATTCTAATAAGAGTTCTAAAAAACGTTCTTGAGCCTTCTTAGGATCTATTAAAGTCTCTACTTCTAATTCGTAATCAAGTTGTTCTAAATAATGATTTTCATCCATGCAAATCTCTTGGTTTTCTTCAATCACAAGATACCGGTACGTTAAAAGTGAACCGATGGGTAAAAATGATGAAGTGAGATTATGAGAATTTAGAAAATCTAAAACATCTGAACGCTTAAATATATCTTCATCTTTAGAATTCATACTAAAATGATGTTCGATGACACCTTCTGTGTTTTGTTGTTTAAAGGTTAATTCTGACACTTCATTAATTGTACGAATACGTGTTGCAATCTTAATAGACTTATCAGTATATTGAAAATATCTGTTGTTTTGTTTAATGAGTTGAGCGTGTGGAAAATGCTTTAACAAAGCATGAAATTGTTCTTTTGTAAGCATTTGCTTGTATTCGATTTCGAGGTGTCTCATCTTACGTATGATACAATAAAAACAAGAATGAAACGACTTGAAAAGTATGTAATTGTTGCGAAAGAAGATGAATATTCACTTTCTATAAAGCAAAAATTACAGATTGTACTTGATATGAATGGCTTTAATGAAGATGAAGATCATCCTCAACTTTTAATCACCATTGGTGGGGATGGAACTTTTCTACATGCGATTCATCGATATCTATCTTTGGATCAGGATTTGATGATTGTTGGCATTCATACTGGAACTTTAGGCTTCTTTACAAGTTATAAAGACACAGAACTTGATCTATTTATTGAAGACTTACTCAACCTTCATTATGATGTTCATCACTTACCGATCCTTGGTGTCAATTTAAATCAGAATCATCAAAATTATCATTTTGAAGCCATCAATGAAATAAGAATCGAAAATGTGGTTAGAACTCAATCCATCGAAGTTAAGATCAACAATAATGAGTTTGAAACCTTTAGAGGAACAGGTTTATGTATTTCCACTCAAGCAGGTTCAACAGCCTATAATCGATCTTTATCAGGGGCCATCTTACAAGATGGGTTAAATCTTCTACAACTCACTGAAATAACGGGTATTCATCATCGTGCATACCGTTCATTAGGATCGCCTTTAATATTAAAGGAAGATACTGTGATTGAACTCTTCAGTGAGAATTTTGATCAAGCCATTTTATGCTATGATCATTTATCCATTCCTATTAATAATGCGTGTAGTTTAAAGATTGCCTATACACAAAAAAACATCCAAGTTTGGATGCGTAAGAATAATAATTATTTAGAAAGACTACAAAGTTTATTTTAATGAAGCCGAGCAGCTTGTACTTCGTGACTTAGGGCAAATATGACTGCAATCGAAGGTACAAAAGATAGAAGTGATGAGCCCCCTGCAGATATGAGGGGGAGTGTAATTCCAGTAATCGGCAATAAACCCACAATCATGGCCATGTTTTGTACTTGTTGAAAAACCAACATCCCTAAAACACCAGAAACCATGATTTTTTCTCGATAATCGATACTTTGAACCAAGATATTTACAATCACTAAATCGAGGGCCAGATGCAATCCAAGGGTAATGGCTGTTCCTAAGAAGCCAAAGTTTTGACCAATGACAGCAAAGATAAAATCATTTTGAGGTTCAATAAGATTAATCACATTGGAAGCATAACCATGACCAAACAATCCAGCTGAACCAATGGCAAGGAGTGCTTGGTAAAGTTGTAAGCCCCAAGATAAGACATATTTCTCTGTTTGTAACCATCCATAGAAGCGTGTTAATCGATAGGACTCACCCACCAAAGAAACAAGAATTGTTGGGAAAAAGAAGAAGAGTATCATAAAAAGACTCACCACAAATGCAACAAATAAAAATCCATACTTAATCCAATTAATGTGGATTCCACTCATCGCCAACATAGTCAGTAAACCCGCTATAATGACCAAAGGGATACCAGTATCAGGTTGAAGTACAATCAATAACAAGGGTAAGAAGGCTATTTTTGCGATGTCAAAAAACAAGAGAAAATCATTTTCTACACTGGGTAAGCCTCTTAAGTCATGATGATCCTGAATGATAATGGCTGCTTTAATGATGAGTACAGCTTTCATGAATTCACTGGGTTGAAGGGTTCCAAGTCCTGGGAAATAAATCCAAGCTCTAGTTCCGTTTATGGGGCTAATCAAAGGTAAATCAATGACTCGATCTAACAATAGTAGAAAAAGCAAACCCATAAAAATCCAATAGGCCCAATCGATGGCATTAAAGATAACATCAATGCCTAGATACAATAGAACAATTAAAAAGAACAAGGAAAGACCAATAAAAATGCTTTGTTTAATGATTAAATCATAACTTCCATTAAAAGAAGGCATCAGTGGAATGGCTGCATAAATTGCAGCTAAACTGATGGCACTTAATGAGATGAGAATAATTGTAAGAGGTAGATCGAGGTTGAAATTTCGACGTACAGAGCGTTTGATTTGTGTCATATAGGAGTTTGATGTGAACTTGCTATAATGGTATCATGAAACCTGAGGTAAGCAGATGAGAAGATATAATGCCATCTTAGAAACCCTATACTTTCCCTTAGAAGTACTCTATGTTGCGAGTCTTATTTTTGGTTTAAGCTCACTTCTTTTAGGACAAAGTTTTAATGCGCTGATCAGCATCAATGATCCTTTTTTACTGATCATTATTGATATGTTTAGAGCCTTATCTGTCTGGTTGATTCAAAGTTTTCCGCTCATCTTCATGCTTAGAGCTTCCTATCGAAGACAAGAAGATGGATTGGTTGTTATTTCAGGTTTACTTTCCTATGTTGCTTTTCACATCGCTTCTGCATTTTTTTCTCCAAACAATTTAAGTTTAGAATTGATGCATCCAAGCTTTACGATGAGCTTAAGTGCCAGTAACATTCTTGGAACGGTGAATCGCACAGCCATCAACAGTGGTATTTTTGGATCCATCTTAGTGCTCTTGGTCAATCGTGCGATGGTTTCTCGGATGAAGTATCGCTCTGTTTATGGTTTGCTGAACTTTGTCGATAAACATGTCTCTTTAGTATTTAGTTCCGTCATATTAAGCATTATCCTGGGCGCTTTTGCTGGATGGATAATGCCTGGTTTTGTATCCATTATGCAATCTGTCTTTAATGCTATTGCTTCAAATCTCAATAGTCCTATAAATCTTTTTGCATATGGTATTGTTGATCGAATTATTAACCTTATTGGGTATGGACCCTTTATGCATCAACAATTTTGGTTTAGTAGCTTAGGAGGAACTTGGGCCAGTGGTTTGGGCACAGTTGTAACAGGGGATATTTCAATTTGGACAACTCAATTGGCTCAATCAGTCTATGCATTTGGTGCAGGTAAGCTAATAAGCCCTTATGCTGTATTAAATATTTTTGCGATTCCAGCGTTTATTTTAGCCGCTTATCAAACATATACAGATAAATTGGTTAGGACTCGATTGATTGGGTTTGTATTGATATCGATTGTAGCATCTGTTTTGTTAAATACACTATTACCGATTGAACTTTTTATGCTGATCAATACACCTCTTGTATTCGTGTTTCATTTAGTGATGACAGGGCTTTTATTTGCGATATTACCTAGCTTTAATGTCTTTCTTGGGTATGCCTATACTGGATCTGTTTTGAATGTTAATCCAGGTACTCTGATAGATGTTTTAATCTATTTAAGAAACCCCAATTTCACACGATCAATTCTTATCACATTATTTATCGGTTTGATTATTTCTTTAATGTACTATTTCGTAACCCTTACCTATTATCATAAAGGTGCTGTTGGTTTACTTATCCCTAACCAAAAAGAAATCTTAGTAAATGAACTTCTTGATGCGATAGGAGGCATATCAAACATCAAGTTAATCAATGCATCAGTCGGAAAGGTCATCATTCAAGTCAATGATCGAAATAAAGTGGACTTTAAAAAAATCCATCATCGAGTTCATAAAATCGTAGAAACGAAAGCAGGGTATGCGATGTCATATGGATCGAGTAGTTATATGATTTATGCGGACATCTTTAGTCGCTTAGATGAGAGCCTCAAAAGTGCATAAGCACTTTTTTTGTTATAATGCATAGGATGGAAAAACTTTCTCCGATGTTGCAACAATACCAAGATATTAAGGCACAATACCCAGATGCTTTAATTTTATTTCGTCTGGGAGATTTTTATGAACTCTTCTACGATGATGCACGCATTGCTTCCTATGAACTAGATTTGGTGCTCACTGGAAGAGCTTCTGGAAACAATCAAAAAGCACCCATGTGTGGAGTACCCTTTCATGCGGTGAGTGGGTATATAAAAACATTGGTCAACAATGGACATAAAGTAGCTCTAGTGGAACAATTGGAAGAAGCCAGCGCGAGTAAGTCACTGGTAAGAAGAGATGTTGTTAAAGTGGTCACACCTGGAACCATGACGGATGAATGGAGTGATGAGAAGTCTCGAAACAAGATCGCTGCTCTTGAGCTTTATGCAGGACAATATGTGTTGGCGATTACTGAACTGATGTCTGGTATGACCCACATTGAAGTCATTTCAGCTCGTTTAGAATCATTAAAATCACTCTTAGATGTGGAAGCTATTTTAGAGTTGGTCATTTCATCTCAGATTGAGAAAAAGACCTTAGATGCGCTGAGAGAGTTGCCTTTTCTAACCTTAAGTTACGAAGATGAACTTGAACTCAGTGATACATATCTAGAAAATATACAACATATTCAAGAAGAATCGAAACGTTGGGCTTATGGTCGTTTAATGAATCATTTATTGAGAACTCAAAAGAAGTCTCTTTTACATTTAAGAAGCGTTGAAGATGATCCTCAAAAATTGAGAATGCGGATTGATGCGCAGAGTTTACGAAATCTTGAATTGATTGATACGATTTCTAAAGAGAGTAAAGAAGGCAGTTTGTTTAACTTTTTGGATAAAGCTCAAACTGCGATGGGATCTCGCTTTCTTAAAGATTGGATTAAGAACCCCTTTAAAGATAAGTCACAAATTGAGCTTCGTTTAAATAAGGTTGAAGCTTTGGTCAATGATACTTCACTTAGATCCACTCTGAAGAGTGCACTCTCTAAAATATATGATTTAGAGAGAATTAGCTCTAAACTTGCGATTGCTTCTATTACACCTTTTGATGTACTGAAGCTGTCAAAAAGCTTAAGTGCCATACAAGAACTTCATGGTGCTTTGAAGCATCCTAGTTTTTCAAGCTTTCAAAGTTTAAACAAATTAAGTGATCTTTGTGATTATTTACTTAAATCCATTGATGAGCAAGCGCCAGCTTATGCAAAAGATGGAGGTATTTTTAAGAAAGGCTTTAATGCAGAACTCGATGAGTTAAGAGATCTACAAAAAGGCGCTCAGTCTTGGTTGTTGAGTTTTGAGAAAGATGAAAAAGAGCGTACACAAATAAAGAATTTAAAAGTTGGGTATAACAGAGTATTTGGTTACTATATTGAAATTTCTAAAGGGAGTGCTCAATTAGTCACTGAAGAAATGGGTTATATTCGTAAACAAACACTCAGCAATGCTGAACGATTTATTACCCCTCTCTTAAAAGAAAAAGAAGATCAAATTCTGCATGCTCAAGAGAGTGCATTAAGATTAGAACTCAATTTGTATGCAGAATTACTCGAGCACTTGCAGAAATCACTCAGGAAAATTCAAAGCTTAAGTGATGGGGTTGGTGAAGTAGATGCCATTTATGCCTTAGCACAAATCGCATTTGATGAACGCTATGTGCGCCCGAGTTTTCATGAAGGCTATGATTTAGATTTAATTGAGGGTAGACATCCTTTATTAGAGAAGAAAATTGATTATGTTTCAAACTCTTGTCATTTTAATAAAGAAACAGCCATACAGATTCTAACGGGACCAAACATGGGCGGAAAGAGCACTTATATGCGGCAACTGGCCTTAACGGTTATTTTGGCTCAAATGGGTTCTTTTGTACCTGCCAAAAAAGCTGACTTACCCCTAATTGATGCAATCTTTACCCGCATGGGAGCTTCTGATGATCTAATGGAAGGTCACAGTACTTTTATGGTCGAGATGAAAGAAGCCAACACTGCACTCAAAGAAGCGACTGAACATTCATTGGTGTTATTCGATGAAATTGGTAGAGGCACATCCACTTATGATGGGATGGCTTTGGCTCAAGCCATGCTTGAAT
>CAZHIG010000055.1:0-6589 GCA_964532705.1 uncultured Erysipelotrichaceae bacterium | reverse complement strand
TGTATTGGGTTAACCCTGCTTGTAAACCTGCAACCAATTTACTCAAATCATTCTCTAAAGGATCCGTTATTTCTTTGATTTGAGCTAAAGTCGTATTTAATGTATTTCCTGATGCATCCAGTGTACTCAATCCTGTATTTAAAGCACTCAATCCTGTATTTAAATCATTGACACCCGTAGCCAATGCACTCATGCCAGAAGTGTAAGTGCTAAAGGATGTGTTGTATGTATTGTATCCGTCATATAAAGACTTTAAACCGTTGTATAAGTCACTCGATCCAGTATCGAGTTTCGAGATGGCATTACTGAGTTCACTGAACTGTTGGGTAAGTTCACTTGTGTCTAAGTCTAGATTAAAAGCCATGCGGATTCCACTGATGGTGATGGGGTTGAGTTCAAAATCCTTAACCTCTGCAGAGATGCTTTGACTGAGTGTTTTCCCAGGCATGACCACCATGTTGATTTGGGTGTTGGATCCTGCTAAAGCGAGTGTTGTGTTTTCAGCATCAATACGTTTCGCTACACTTAATGGAATGCTGACGCTAACTTGAAGCGCATGGGCTAAAACAAAGTGTTCATCCACTTTTGGATTCGCAGTGATTTCAATCTTCATTTCCCACTGACCACTTTGACCAAGCAATGCATCGGCTTCGATGTCTTGTCCATTTAGACTGTGTTGGATATTGATGAGCCAAGGTAAATCTGTATGTTTAAGGGTGCCTAATATCGAAGGGTTTTTCTGACTGATCTCTGCTTCGATTTTGTCATCTTCATAAACAATTTTTTCTTGTGTACTTAAATTTTCAAGACTTAAATAGTCTCCATAATCTAGGATACTTTGATCTTGATAAAGATTGACCACTTGAATGGACTCTACCTGTCCATCATGGGCTAAAAAACCATAGACCACTTCATCTTTTTGACTAATATTTGTTTCTGCAGATACGGGTTGAATAAGGATCAACACCATCACTAAACTTAAACTGAATTGTTTAACTATCTTCATATGACATCCTCCTGTTTTAAATCTTTCTGTTTTGTAATCCATTGATCAAATAGGACCAATAAGGCTGGTAAAACCAAGGCCACCATGCTCATTGAGAGCAAGGTCCCTCTTCCTAAGAGTGTTCCGAGTTCTTTAATAATTGGGTTGGTAGAAGCGAAGTCTAGGATGAAACCTGCTAATGAGAGAATACTTCCTGATACCAAAACTGAAATGAGATTCTTATTGAGGGTTTTTTCTATGGCTTGTTTGGCTGAGTTTTTCTTTCGATGATGTTTATAGCCATCGGTGATTAAAATCGCATAATCCACCGTCGCCCCCAATTGAACCGTACTAAGAATCAGATAGCCAATGAAGCTGATCTTACTCGAACTAAAGTAAGGAAAAGATAAGTTAATCCATATCGCGGTCTCAATGGTAAAGATTAAGATGACAGGAAGGGTGAGCGACTTAAAGGTCACCAATAAAATAAGAAAGATGCCAAATATCGCTATCATATTAACAAGTTGAGTGTCACTCACCACCACATTGCGCATATCCCTAAGGGTTGCGGTGGTTCCACTGATGTAGACTTCATCATAATAGAGATAAGAAATGCGTTCGATCTCATCTACTAAGTTAAAGGCAATTTCTCCTTCATCTTGTGTTTTTAGATACACAACGATACGACTCGTATGTTCTGAATAGAATTGATCGATGATGCTTTGTGAGACCAATCCTTTAGGCACTTCTGTGCCCACCATATTGGCATAAGCCAATACATTTTTCACATTCTCTAAGTTTTCTATTTCAGTTATCAATTCCAGCTCTTTACCTACATTTTCTTTAGGCACCATCAAGACCAATGCATTTTCTTTACCATAAACGGCTTCAATTTTTAGATTGTCCAAACCTGCACGAGAACTTTGGGTGACAGAACTGACCCCATAGCTAAACTCCGTTTGAGCTTGAGCTAGATAGGCTGGAATCATCACAAGTAGTGCGATGATCATAAATGGCACTCTTAATTTTAAGAGGATTTTAGTGATGGAATCTAACTTGGGAAGAAAATCGCGATGAGATGTTTTATCAATTAAACGATAGGCAAGCAGTGTAATCGAAGGTAAAAAGAAGATCACCGAAACAAAACTAAATACAACACCTTTTAAAAGATTAATGCCCAAGTCTGCTCCAATTCCAAAACGCATAAAGATTAAAGCTGCAAAGCCCACTAAAGTGGTTGCTGCACTGGCTGAAATCGTGGGTAATGACTTTTCAATGGCCATTTGCATGGCTTTTTCTGGGTTGTGTTTCTCACGATATTCATTAAAGCTGTGAAGCAAGAAAATCGCATAGTCTAAGGAAACCGCCAGCTGTAAAACTGGACTCACAGTACGTGTGATAAAAGAGATGTTGTCAAAGACAATATTGGTTCCCATGTTGAGGATGATGGCAACTCCAATCGTAATTAAGAAAAAGAGAGGCTCGATCCAAGACATGGTTGAAAGTAAGAGAATGAGGATAATTACTGGGATTAGAATGGCCATGGCTTTAGACACTTCACTCACCGACATGGATTGTGTTTCAGCTGTGGATACCGCATCTCCAGCTGCTGCATTCTTAGGCCCAATCAGCGTATATACTTCCTTCATGACCGATTGTTCATAACCAGATTCTATAATGATGGAAAATAAGGCTTGACCATCCTTATAATACATGTTGACCATGTTTTGATTCATAAATGCAAGGGGTGTTGTCTTTAAGCTTTCTTCACCCAAAACATCATCTAGCCAAGTCACTGATAACATGCCTTCTATGTCTGATAACTTCTCTTTTAGACTTAGAATTTCAACGATGTTTTCTTCACTGACCATGATTCGTCCATTGGGTAATCGAGTTCCAAACTCATCCATCATCACATTGATGGCTAAGGTAGATGGAGCTTCTTTGGGCAGATAGTCAATCAACTTATAGTTAATGACAACCCCTCGTGAAAGAAAACCTGAAATGAGGACTGAAAAGATAAAGAAGACAACAATCTTCTTGTGAGAAGATACAATAAACTTTGATATATTACGCATAAACCTCCTTTAATCAACGCGTGTTGATTAAATCATCCACTTTGAGTATAGTAGAGTCAAAGATAAGATTCAAGCATCACATCTCGTGCCTATGATGCTTAATCAACAACTCTCTTATCTTTGTTTATTATCTATAGGAGATTTCGATGAGAACCGTTAAAAATGACAGAAGAGTAAAGTATACCCAAACCATCATCAAAGAAACCTTTCTGAGCTTACTTGAAAAAAAAGAACTTTCTAAAATCACGGTCATGGAGATATGCACCCTTGCTGATATTAACCGAGCAACTTTCTATACACACTATTTAGATACGCATCACTTATATCATTCTATTGAAGAAGCCTTTTATGATGAAATCACTAAGCTTTTAAATGCCTTACAAAACGGACCCAACGATCCAAATGCAATTAGTAATGTTGAGAAGATACTAAACTATCTTAAAGACAACAAAGAACTCACACGGTTACTTCTTAGTGATCGTGGGGATTTATCTTTTCAGAAGAGAGTCATGAAGCTCATTCACCATTCAATTACCAACCCCATGATCAACTTTCCTAATCTTTCTAAAGATGAGGCAGAGTATATCTATGCACATGCGATCAGCGGAAGTCTAGGTTTGGTTCAAAAATGGTTAGATGACAATATGACTCAAGATCAATATTTTATTGCCAATATGATCATTCAACTCAATTTAGCCCTGGTAGAAGGGATGAAAAGACAAAAGAATATTTCCCTTAGCGCTTAAATCAAAATCAAATCTAAATTGGAATGAATCTTTGTTGGTATAGATGTCCGTAAATTCAACCAACTGTGCTTTTTCATCATAGATATAACTTTTCATTTGGTTCCTGATCTGTTCCTATTTAACAAGTTTTCAAGAATGAAATAGAACCAATAAATAAGTGAAGGATTGTGTAAAAGTTTATAATATAAGTAAGGAAGCAGTATGCAACTCAATTGGTATTACTTCATTTCACTGCTCTTTACATTTTGGTGCCTACGTCATTTTAAGGAAACAAATTTAGAGATTAAACAACAATTCCTCAATCGACTTTCCACCCTAAACATTTTTACTTATCTCTTTAATCTTTATTACTTCACAAAGTTTGCGCCTATTTTGACGCTACTTCCCTTACAACTCTGTAATATTGGTGTCATTCTGATTCCTTATGCACTTAAGACCTATAAGAAGGAACTCATTGAATTCTTGTTTTATGTCTGTGGTCTAGGAGCTTTATCCGCAATCCTCATTGTCAGTAAAGAGTATCAAGATACCTATTCGTTATTTACATTATCTTTCTATACTTTTCACTTCTTAATCTTCTTGATACCTAGCCTACTTTGGCGTTGGGGTTTTTGTAAGATTGATCCACAAGTTAAAACTGCTTATCGTTTAAGCTTGATACTGATTGTATTATCCTTGTTTATACATAGCATTAATCTTCTTTTAAATGCTTTTGATGTTCCTGCCAACTACTTCTTTACGATCATTGAATACTCAATCAAAAGCAATGACGCCTTTAAGTTCTTTGCTTCTATTATTCCTTTTGATTACTTCTATTTATATCTTATCTTTCCAATTCTCTATGGATACATGGTTCTAGTTTATCTCTTTCTTAAGTTTAGAAAACATCATAAACAAGTGCCTTTATGATATAAACTAGCTATATGAACTACTTACTCACTTCTGCTGGGATTAAGAATAAAAGCATACATCAAGCTCTACTTAGTGTATTAAACAAACCCATCGAAGCGTGTAATGCTTTATGCATCACGACAGCCCTCTATGTTTTTGAAGATGGTCCAAAAATGGCTTATGAATTTGTAAGTGGTAAATCAGAAACGCCCATGTGTGAATTGGGATGGAAGTCATTAGGGGTTTTAGAGCTGAGCGCATTAAGTGAAATCAATCCAGAAGTGTGGCAGAAACAAATGAGATCTGCGGATGTCATTCTTGTGAATGGTGGAGATCCACTCTTTCTTTATTACTGGATGAACAAACTTAACTTTAAGACATTTCTACCCACACTTGATGCGACCTATGTTGGCTTAAGTGCAGGAAGCATGGTAATAACCCCAAGAATTGGCCAAGACTTTATCAATTGGAATCCACATCATATGAGCGATGAAACCTTAGGTTTAGTTCCATTTTCACTTTTCCCTCATCTTAATCATCCATCCTTGCCTGAAAATGTGATGAGCTTGGCCCTTAAATGGGCTCAAGACATTAAAATGCCAGCCTATGCCTTCGATGATGAAAGTGCGATTCTTGTAAGGGAGACTCATATAGAAGTCATCTCAGAAGGAGAGTGCCATCAACTGAATCAAAATACAAAAAAAGTCTGATTTCTCAGACTTTATTCCCACTCGATTTCTTGATCAGTTGGAACGATTTGAATCCAGGTATTTCCTGGTTGTATGATGAGAAGCTCTTCTTCATCGGTATACCAATGGGTAATATCATCTTCAAAATCCTTTACCCAATACCCTGAAATGTGTTTTCCATCAATGAAGTAATCAGCTTTACCTCTATACTTGAATTCAACCAAAACATAAACCTTTACTTGAGTATGTTCAGCATATTGAACAATCACATTGGTGGCAGAGATTTGCTTGTCATACAAGGCATCCATATGGGCTTTATCATTGATGAAGCGATCATACTGCTTGGTTTCTGGGTTGTAGACATATCCCACTTTATTCTTAGACTCTGTAGGGTAATCAATGGTTATGCTTAGTGCACTGTCTTCACTTTTATCGTATTCAATTTCATCAAAAAGGAAATGATCTCTGGCCCATACCACTGGAAATTCTTTGGAAGCTTCTTTTAAGGAAATATAGGCATTATGAGGCGCAGGCTTATCATTACTTCTAAAAAAGTACTCATCATTTAAACCCGCCACCGCATCCATACGATACGGCACATAAATATCAGGTAACATATCTAAGGCATTTACACTGTCAGGATTTTTTGTACCATCTTGTCCTACAGAACCAGATCCGCCGTAGTGAACCAATGCAGATTGCCACTCATTGAATAAGATGACAAATGGTACCCGAATCGATCTTAAAGGTCCAACTGTTTCTGGAAACTCTCCTTCAAACAAAGCCATAAATCGTGTTTCATAATATTCTTCTTTAATCACTTCATAGACCACATCAGCTTCACTTAAACCACTGTGTGGACGTGCAACGGTTGAATTATTAACCAACACCGCTACTGCTTTATAGTCTTGAGTCTCACCAGCTTCTAGTGGTGTTCCATCAAAACGATTTCGATTCATATCGACTACAAATTCTTCAACAACAGGTTCTTCAACAATGGGTTCTTCAACTTCTTTAGCGCAAGACACCATTAAAGTCACAGATAAAATCATTAACACCTTTTTAAACATAGATATTCCCCTTATCAGTCTTTATAATTATAAACTTTGAATCCTAAAATTTATATGAAATTAAACAACCAAACAAAAACCGCCTTTCAGCGGTTAGTTCACCAAATTGGTGGAAGTGAGGCGTGGCACT
>CAZHIG010000054.1:4097-6627 GCA_964532705.1 uncultured Erysipelotrichaceae bacterium | reverse complement strand
GACCACTCAAGAAGTCTTAAGTTTTAAATCTAATCCCCCAAAACAATTTCCTTGGGTATAAATCCTATTTAACATTTAAAAACCCACTAAACAGCGGGTTTCATAAATTTAAGAATTTCTTCTTTTCGAGCTTCACAATCTTGTTTGGCTAAATTAAACATGCCATCCACTTGATCATAGGTCGCTTTAAATCGTTTAGCCCCAAAATCTTTGGTGGGCTGAAGTAAGATGGCTTTGCCTTCTTGCGCTAACGCTTTCGCATGACGCATTTCTGCATTATAGACATCCTTACGTGCTCTAAACTCCTTAAGGAGTTTTTTATATTTAAAGTAAATTACATCAAGTAAGAATTGTGTTATGGGTGAATTGTCGGTACGCACAAAATTTGCAGGTTTAGTTACGACGACAATCATTTTATCGACCTTGTGATGAAGTGCACGTCCAACTGGGACCATGGTGTTGACCCCACCATCCATCCAATACTCACCCCTCACCTTTACATTTTTTCCCGCAATAGGAAGGGTACAGGCTGCCTGCATCAGTTTGATGTCATCATCCATATCGTGTTGGTTTTTCCAAACGGTTTCTTGGGTGGATAAACGATAGACCCCATATTCGACTAAGGGTTTGACTTCTTTAAAACGTTTGGCTTCAAAACCTAAACGCTGTCTTAAGATGTCTTGAAACATCCGATTATAGCCTACTGGCGTTCCTTCTCTTAGAAAAGCAGAAAGACCAATGTTGCCAGGTTCTACTGAGGCATTGACAGAGATGTCATGCAACATCTTCACATCTTTCATTGCTGTACAGGCCGCATACATCGCGCCTGATGATATGCCTAAATACACATCAAACTCAATCTTGTTTTCAACGAGCCATGCGCAAACGCCAGCTGTATAGGCTCCACGAAGCCCACCGCCTTCTAATACTAAAGCTGTTTTCATTTTGTTCTCCTAAAAGAGTGCCGCAAAGACATTCATAATGGCCCGGTAAACTTTGATGTGTCTTGGGGTGGATGCAGCCATCTCATATGTTATTTCTAAGGACTGACTCATGGTGCTCTTAAAGTCTAAGACAATGTCTTCGATGCACGGGGTATCAATCAAGAGCGCCCCACATTCAAAGTGTAAATAATAACTTCGAAAATCTAAGTTGCTGGTGCCCACAATGGCCATTTTACCATCCGCGACCATCACTTTACCATGGACAAAGCCTGGTAAATACTCATATATTTTAACCCCATTTTTGGTTAATCGTTCATAGTTAGATTGTGTGACTGAAAAGACATAATGTTTATCTGGGATATGAGGCACGATGATACGCACATCAATACCACTTTTTGCCGCTGTTGTAAGGGCCGTCATCATTTCATTTCCAATCACCAAATACGGGGTCATGATGTAAACATAGTGAGAAGCTGTGCTGATCAAATTCATATGCGCATTCTCACTGACGGCTTCTTCATCGGTCGGAGAATCACTGTAGACTTGAACCAAGCCGTCTTCAAAGTCTTGATCAAACTGCACTTTATACTTTTGATAATCCGAACGTGTTTTTGTGGTGTAGTCAAAGAATTGTAGAAACATTAAACTTAAGGCATATACAGCTTCCCCTTCAATCGAGATGGCCACATCTTTCCAATGTCCATATTTTGAATTGATGTTGATGTATTCATCCGCCAAATTCATGCCTCCAATGAAGCCTATTTTGCCATCAATCACCGCAATCTTTCGATGATCGCGATTGTTCATGCGAATGGCTAAAACAGGTCGAATGGGATTGAAGACAGCCACCTGTATGCCTGCCTCTTTTAAGCCATCCACAAAGTCATGCGGAAGTGTGGTGGCTCCCGCATCATCAAACATGAATTTGACGTCTACACCTGCTTTAACCTTTTCTTTGAGGATTTCAAAGATACTGTTGAACACGATGCCTTCTTTAATGATGAAATACTCCAAAAAGATAAACTTTTCTGCTTTCTCTAACGCATGGAGTAAAGCTTGATATTTGGATTCTCCAGTAGGGTAATACAAGACACGTTCATTCTCATAAACGGGATAGCCAGAATTTCTTAGCAAATATTCGATGTTTCTACGATCAATGGCTCGTCTAACTTTATGGATGACTTTCTCATCTTGAACCAACAGTGGTTTTTGATCATCACTCATCGCATTGATTCCCACACTGAGCGGTTTAGGGACTTTACGTCCTCCAAACAAGAGATAGGTGATAAATCCTACAATGGGTACCCCTAGAATAAACATGATCCAGGTCATCTTATAGGAAGGATTATCATAACGATTGAGAATGTAGATGACCAAAATCGCATTTAGAAAAAACTGTAGGGTATAAAACAATTCAAATTGTTGACTCAAGCTAAAAACCGCAAAGTAAATCGTTATTAATTGAATGAGAATTAATAGCGTTACACTGAAGGGTTTTTTGACTAAGAAATGAGCCAGTTTTTTCATTAGAGTGTAGAGGGTTCAATCGGTAAAAGACCCAGACGTTTAAAGTCTTCATAGAAGGC
>CAZHIG010000054.1:1997-3997 GCA_964532705.1 uncultured Erysipelotrichaceae bacterium | reverse complement strand
ATGCTGGCTTGATTCCAATCATGTCGTCCCAACATAAAGTAATCGGGATGCGCTAAGAATAGAAATTGTTTTGAACGCATGGCTGCGCAAACTTGATCAGCATATACTTTTAAATCTTCATCACTGCAATAATAGTCATATCCATATTCATTGATGACTTTATAGTGTTGACCACAAATAAAGTAATCCACTTCCCTTTTAAGTTCATCATAGTACGCTTGAAATTCTGGATAATACTCCACTTCAAAGCCTATGGATAGATGGATTTGATCTTTGTATTTTTCTTTAAGCAATCGCATGCTTGATAGATAATCGTTTAATTCACTGTAATCCATACGATCAGACTTGTTGGAGAAATGTTTAAATGGGATATGATCACTCATGCCTAAATGGCTTAAGCCAGCTTCAATGGCGGCTAAGATATATTGTTCATCGGATCCCACCGCATGGCCACATCGTGAGGTATGGGTATGATAATTACTTTTCATGTTTTTCTCTTTCGTTGATTTCTAAGACTTGATCAATCGCTTCTTTTACACTGTGAACAACATAGTGGGCCGCATGTATAACGATGTCATCCGCATGCGACATTGCGTAGCTATATGGCACTGCTTGAAGCATACTGATGTCATTCATCGAATCCCCAATCACCGCGACTTCTGTGGGTGCGTAGCCTTTAAGTTCCATCAGTTCTAAGAGGGCTTGCCCTTTAGAAATGTGTTTAGGCATGATCTCTACATTATGTGGCCCAGAGTAGATCACATCAAAACGACCATCGAAATGCGATTTAAAGTAATGAAATAAGGTGTCTCGGTCCTCGACACTAAACACCAAAGCAACCACTTTATTAAAGGGGGCTTTGGTTTCATCATGAATCCAGGTGACCAAATCTATGTCTGGAACATCTTGGAAGATGCCCTCTTTGGCTAGATTTTTAAAATGCTCATAGGGTTCTTGGTCTAAGTGTTGAAAGACATAGTCCCCATTGGATGTAATGCCTAAAACATTGGATTTAACCGGCAAATGAGTTATGGTTTCAATGATGTCGATGGCATCTTGACGGCTAAGACCATGATTACACAACTGTTCATTATCAATGACCACATTGCATCCATTCATGCCAATCGCATCTACTTGAAAACCTAAGTCTTTTTCTAATACATGACGATAATAGACATCTCTGCCTGAAGCCATCATAAATCGAACACCTGAGGCATGAAGTTTTAAGACAGCTTCTTTATTTTCTAAGGGCATTTCTTTTGAATGCATGTTTTCAGGATCATGAAGGAGTGTACCATCCATATCGCTGACAAATAGTTTAATCATTGATTATTCCTCACCCTTCCATTATAACAAAGCACTTTGGTAAGTTTTACCAGTTCACACTGTCTTAACAAAAATCGCCTTTATGCGATCCCCCTGCGCATAGAGTTCATGTTCTACTGGAACCACTTCATCTTTTAAGTAGGTACATCCTGCAATTTCGCAGGTCTTATAGGAGGCAATGTTGTCCGTATTACAGGTAATGATGATTTCTTTCATGTCTAAACTTTTCGCAAATTGAAAAAGCAGCATGCATGCTTTAGCCGCATAATGATGACCGCGATACGGGACATAGATGGTGTATCCAATATGTCCTGCCAGTCTTAAGGTTTCTGAGTTTCCTTTTCTTAAATCACAACGTCCTATGATTTTATTGGATTTAAGTTCATAGATGTCAAAAATATAGGAATGACCCCAACCGTTCTCACTCGAATCGATGTGTTGATTCACGAGCTTGATTTTGATTTCTAAATCACTGTATTCCGTTTTTCGAAATAAGTGTTTAACTTCCCACACTGGTATAACTCCTTAACCCAAAGCGCCAAAGAGAAAGCGCTAAGAAAGCCAAGATGATGGTGGCTAATGAACTTCCAAAAAGAACCGGCAATACAGCAGCATTTTCCAAAACAACAGTCGCTGGAAAGTAACTCACAAAAGCAAATGGAACAAAATAAGTA
>CAZHIG010000054.1:0-1987 GCA_964532705.1 uncultured Erysipelotrichaceae bacterium | reverse complement strand
TAACCAATATTTGAATGGCTTTTGGAAATATAGGGAGTGGATACTTCGCAAAATCAGCCAGATTATAAACACTGGTCATCAGTTGCATACTGTTGGTCACCCAAAAACTAATGGATGCGGTTAAAAGCTTTAGACTGCTGTAGATGATTGCGCCAAGGATGATTAAAAACAATAACGCCATCATTTCAATCATGCCTACATTTAGATTTAAGCGATTCGCCGCAATGCTAATGACGACAATGCCGGTTATGATCTCACCCATGGCTTCATGTTGAAAACGCTCTGATATAAGTTGAAACAAGGCTGGGATTGGACGTACTAAATAACGATCAATATCTCCCTTTTTAATGCGCATCGGGATGAGCCAAATATTGTCTGTAAATAAGTGATCAAGCCCTCTTGGAAGTTGAAAGAACCCATAGAGAAAAAGCATTTGATCAAAACTGTAGCCGTTTAAATCGGGAATGCTTTGAAAAATCAAGGCGATAAAAAGAATACCCGAAGCTTGTACAAAGATAAAAGAGATGACGCCAATGATAAAATCTAAGCGATAATTCACCAATCGTTTTAAATATTGAACCAGGAAAATAGCATAGATTCGTAAGTATCTTTTCATCTTATCCCCCATTTACCTTTAAATTATTCAGGGTTCTATGCCAAATATAGGAACTGATTAAAGTTAAAACGATGGCCCAAAAAACTTGATAAGACAAGGCTTCAATCAGTGCATCTCCATTTAATCTTCCAAGCAAGATGAGTGTTGGCGTTGACTGAATGGCCGCAAAAGGAAGTTTAAGTAAGATATTTTGAATTGTCCCTGGGAAAAATGCTAAAGGAATCAGTGCACCTGAAAAAATTCTTAACACAATGTCATTGAGTTGCCACAAGCCAAAAGTGGCCTCAGTTTTAAAAACCAAAGCAGAAAAACTAAGATTGAAGTGGAAGTTAATCCATAAGCCTAAAGCAATGCTGACTAAAAAGATGCCCCATTGACTCAGTGTAATGCTGATGTTTGCATATCCTAAAACATAGCTGATGCCTAAAACCCCTAATATCGGTAAAGAAATCATGACATTTCTAAAGAGATTTCCACCTAGATTTAACGCAAAAATCATCTTTGTATAACTGATGGGTTTAATCACATGCATCGCAATCTTCCCATCCACAAAATCATCGGTCACATCCCATAGAGGATTCATATAAACCATGGTAGATGATAAAGTCATAAAAACATTGTAGAAAACAATGTCTGTAAATCCAAACCCAAATAAACTGTCCACATTAGAATAACGATAAACAGCGCCCCATAAAAACAACATCATGACAATTTCTAAGATGCCTGAAAAAATCCACAAAACGATGTGCATTCGATAGGCAAGCGAAACCGAAAATGAAGCCTTCACAAAAGGCAAATAGCGACGGATTAATGTCATACATGCCCTTCTTGATAGATCATGCCGACAATTTCTTCAATCGGTGTTTCAATAATGGCTAGATCGATCACTTCCGCTTGTGCAAAGATCAAACTAGAAATACTGGCAACACTGTGAATGTTCTTATCAAAATGTAGAGATACGCTTGACTGTGATGATTGCACATCTACATCCTTGGGCAAGTCTAATTGGGAAACATCGATTCCCTCCCTAACTTCGAAATTTAATCTCACTTTTGAACCATAACGTTTTTTGATGTCACTGAGTGCGCCATCATAAATAAGCTTGCCATGGTCAATGATGATGATTCGTGAGCAGAGTTCTTCGATATCATCTAAGTCATGCGTGGTTAATAATACAGTCGTATTAAAGCGTTGATTCATATCCTTGATGGCTTGACGCATGTTCTTTTTCGCATTGATGTCTAATCCGATGGTCGGTTCATCTAAATAAAGTACCTTAGGGTTATGAATCAATGCAGCCGCAATGTCTGCACGCATTCTTTGACCTAAAGAAAGCGTACGTACTGGGGATTTAATAAACTCATCTAAATT
>CAZHIG010000053.1:0-6753 GCA_964532705.1 uncultured Erysipelotrichaceae bacterium | reverse complement strand
AAAAAAACTAAGAAAAATAAGACCATAATTTGAATCATTAAACGGTTTTTCTTGAACATTTTTTAAACCTCTTATTAAAAAAATTATAGCACTCAATAATTTTGAAATGAGTCGGTCAAAATCAATTGGCAAGAAATGTCAAAATCGTCTTCAATGAGTTCTTCTTCATAATCAAAGGCATAACAAAGACCAATGGTTTTACCACCATAGGATTTCAAATAGGCATCATAGTAACCTTTACCATAACCTAATCGATAATTTCTTGAATTATACGCCAACATAGGAATAATTTGTAGCTCAGGCTCTTTGGCTTTAGTAATGGAAACAGGTTCGAGTAATCTACCATTAGAGTTACATTCATCTAGTGAGTGTATGTCTACAAAAATCATGTTTTGATCTACAATCTTTGGAACACAGACACGCTTTCCAGATTTAAACAGCAACTCAATAAGTTCTCTGGTATTCACTTCTTGATCGACTGAAATATAGATCCCTACTGATGATACTTTCTCAAGATAAGGGATTAATTGTTGAGTGATAAAAGAAGACCGTTTTAAAAGTTCTAAACGGTCTTCTTGTTTTCTTAGATTTAAGTGTTTGTGTCTTAAATCTGCTTTGGTCATTAACCGACGCTACCTTCCATTTCCATCGACATCAATTGATTGAGTTCAACGGCATATTCCATAGGGAGTTCACGGGTAAAGGGTTCTAAGAATCCCATGACGATGGTTTCTAACGCTTGAGATTTATCTAAGCCACGACTCATCAAGTAGAAGAGTTGATCTTCACTGACTTTTGAAACGGTTGCTTCATGTTCAATGGTTGACTTAGGGGTATAAGTAATATTCAGTGGAAGTGTATCGGAGTGAGCTTCTTCATCCAACAGTAAGGTATCACATTCAATTTTTGAGAATGCCCCTTCTGCTTTGGCTGAATGTTGAACCAAGCCACGATAGTTCACAGCGCCACCATTACGTCCGACAGATTTTGAAATGATGTTACTTGAAGTATGTGGTGCAAGATGTACCATCTTAGCGCCAGCATCTTGAATCTGTGTGGTGTTGGATGCAACAGCGATTGAAATGGTCATGCCACGTGCATATTCACCCGCCAAAATACAAGCTGGATATTTCATGGTGACATGAGATCCGATGTTACCATCAATCCATTCCATGGTGCCATGTTCCATCACGTAAGCCCGTTTAGTGACTAAGTTTAAAACATTGTTTGACCAGTTTTGAATGGTGGTATAACGGCATCTTGCATGTGGGTGAACAAAGATTTCAACCACTGCAGCATGCAAGGAATCTTTAGAGTAAACAGGTGCCGTACAGCCTTCAACATAATGAACATCAGCCCCTTCATCCACAATGATGAGGGTACGTTCAAATTGTCCCATTTGTTCAGAATTGATTCTAAAGTAGGATTGTAGTGGTTTCTCTAACTTAACCCCTTTAGGGACATAAATGAATGAACCTCCACTGAAGACTGCTGAATTTAAAGCTGCAAACTTATTATCACTGAATGGAACCACTTTACCAAAGTATTCTTTAAAGATTTCTGGATGTTCTCTAAAAGCCGTATCGGGATCAGTAAAGATTACCCCTTTAGATTCGACCTCTTCAAGCATATTGTGATAGACCATTTCAGATTCATATTGCGTTGCCACACCGGCTAAGAAATCTTTCTCAGCTTGAGGAATCCCTAAGCGATCAAAGGTGTTTTTAATGCTTTCAGGCACATCTTCCCATTTATTCATCATCTTATCTGAAGGACGAATGTAGTAGGTATAATCATCAAAGTTAATAGATGATAAATCGGGTCCAAACTTAGGCATACCTTTTTGGGTAAAGCTTTCATAACTCTTAAGTCTGAAATCCAATAACCATTGAGGTTCTTTCTTAATTTTTGAAATCTCTTCTACGATTTCTTTATTAATGCCTTTCTTGGTTTTATAGATCGAAACATCTTGATCGTGGAAGCCATATTGATATTCTAAATTAGGCAATTGATCATGTTTTTCAGTCATTTTTGTTCTCCTTTAGGATTCTTTCCATGGCTTTAAAGCCGATGGTTGCACATTTTATGCGATTGGCTTGTTTGCCCACTTGGGAAAAAGCCACAGCTTCTAACAAAACATTCTCATCATAAGGTTTTAGTTCAATCATGTCGTAATAGGCTTGAATGAGCGCATTGGCTTCTTCAATGCTTTTACCCTTTAAGAGTTCTGTCATGATAGAAGTGGATGCGGTTGAAATTGTACACGCAACGCCATCAAAACAAATATCTTCAATCACACCATTCTCCACTTTAGCCTGCACTGTAATGTCATCAATACAAGATTCAGACGCCATATGTACACTGTGATAATGAGGATCATTACACAACGCATGGTTATGTGGATATTGATAATGATCCATGATGATTTGTCTTAACACCATGGGATTTTTTAGATAGTCCGACATATTGAATTCTCCTTATCTTAGAGGTATAAATCAATGCATTGTTCTAGGGTAATCGACCGTAAAGCTTCTATGAGTTTATCGACTTCTGCTTTCGTGTTGTAGAAGTATAAAGAGATACGAACGGTTTCTGAAGTATTGAGGACTTCAACCAAAATCTTGGCACAATGATTGCCTGCTCTTACTGCAATGCCTTTAGAGTTTAAATAAAGTGCAGTATCTTGAGCAAAGATGCCTTCAACATTAATCGTCACAATGCCGGTTGCCGCATTGGGATTATAGAGAATTACATGAGGCATCTCTTTTAAGGCATTGACCAAGTAAACACGCAGTTCATGTTCTTCTTTTTCAATCACATCCATCCCGACAGAGGCTAAGTATTCAGTAGCTGCTTTAAAACCTAAGACCGCTTCAATGGCTGGGGTACCAGCTTCAAATTTAAAGGGAGGATTTTTAAGTAAAATGTTTCCACAAATGTCAAAGCGAGCATTATTGCCACCCCCGACCATAAAGGGATCCATTTGATCTAAAAGATCATATTTACCATATAAGACACCGACACCTGTAGGTCCACACATTTTATGGGCAGAGAAAGCTAAGAAATCAATGTCCCAATCTTTCACATCACTTTTAATATGTGGAACACTTTGTGCACCATCGACGGCAATCACTGCCCCAAATTCATGGGTGATGGCTGCCATTTCTTTGATAGGTGCAATAAATCCCAACACATTGGTGATATGAGCAACTGCAACGACTTTGACTTTGTCGTGCATCGCCTTTCTGAAATTCTCAACTGTGAGCTCACCCTCATCTGTGAGGGGAATATATTCAATAGTGGCACCTGTTTCTTCAGCTGCCTTAAACCAAGGTAGGATGTTTGAGGCATGTTCTGCTTCAGAGGATAAAATGACATCCCCTTTTCTTAGAAACTTACGACCATAGCCATAGGCGATAAGGTTAAGTGAAGCGGAAGCACCACTGGTAAATACAATTTCATTTTCATTTGCATTTAGAAACTGAGCAATCGAGCGTCGAGCTTGCTCGTACTCATCAGAGACTTGATAGGATAAATCATAATCCCCGCGATGAATATTCACAGACTCTTCAGTATAGTAACGACTCACAGCCTCTACCACCACTTGTGGTTTGAAGGTTGTAGCCGCATTGTCAAAGTAAACCGTTGGGTTTTGACTTTGATCTGCTTTTACCAACATTGGGAAGTCTTTACGAATCTTATTTACATCGAACATACACGGTCCACCTTTTGATCAATCTCTACCATGAGTTTATCATGTAAAGCTTCATCATTGATGGAATCCAAGATGCTGGATAAGTATCCTTTAACGATTAATCGGATTGCATCGTTGGTGCTTAAACCTCTAGAATGCATATAGTAGAGATGATCAGAATCAATTTGTCCACTGGTTTGAGCATGAGATGCTTTTACATCATTGTTCTCAATGATGAGCTCTGGATAAACCATTGCTTTATTGCTGGAATTGTAGTTAAGAACACGGGTGGTTTGATGGGTTTCTGATAAAGCAGCATGCTTATGAATGTGGCCTACTGCATGAAGTTTCATATTACCTTCAGCCATCGTAACCGCAAAGTTTTCCATCTCACCAATTGAATTGCGAGCATGGTGTTCAAAACTGTATCTGAGTTCTTTAGGTGCTTGTACCAGAATAGCTGTTTTTAAATGACAACTAGAACCTTGACCTTCAAATAAGATTTCAGCATCTCTTTTAAGCTCTGCTTCATTGAAATCTGCATAACTTAATCTGAGTTGAGCATCTTTTTGAAGACGAATGGTTTCTTTTAAGTCTAAGTTTTTACCAATGTTGATGAAGAATAGATTGACGTCAGATCCATCTGAACAGATGACTTCAATTTCGCTTTTTCCTTCACCACTCAGTTCAACAATAATGTCTTGAGTTAAGCCTTTTTTAGTTGTTATGGTGAGAGGTGTATTTCCACTTACCACATGGGTAATGCGTTCACTGATATTAGACACTGGCATCTCCCCAGTCCTTTACGGCACAAGATCCAATGGTTCCCACGGTAGAGCGAGAAGGAACAACTTCTTCGTTTTTAATTTCAATGCCTAACTCAGTTTTAAGCCAATCATACCCTTCTTCATCAATCTTAGTTACGAGTTCTTTCCCGCCTTCATAAACAATTCTGCCATCAATCATGATGTGAGAATGGGTTGGAGAAACCAGTTGATAGAAGCGTTCATAGTGAGAAACCAACATTAAAGCCATATCAGATTTGCTGATTTTTTCATTAATCGCATTGGCGACAATTTTCAAAGCATCAACGTCTAGACCTGAGTCAATTTCATCCAACATTGACAGTTTTGGTTCAAGCAAAATCATTTGAAGAATTTCATTGCGTTTTTTCTCACCACCAGAGAATCCTTCATTTACATAACGATGGGCTAAATCTGATTTCATGTCTAAACCTTTGACAGCCCCTTCGAGTTTACGAATGAAACTGAAAATCTCAATCGGTTTTTCACGACGGGTATTAATCGCAGCCTTCATGAAGTCAGAGTTGGTAACACCAGAAATTTCCATAGGATATTGCATGCCTAAGAACAAACCTGCTTTTGCACGATCATTAACTTCCATTTCTAAAACATTTTCGCCTTCAAAAAGGATTTCACCTTGAGTAACGGTATATTTTGGATGACCCATAATCGCAGCCAACAAAGTCGACTTACCATGTCCATTAGGCCCCATGATGGCGTGAATCTCGCCTTTATTCATCGAAAGATTAACCCCTCTTAAAATGGGTTTACCATCGATTTCTACATGTAAATCTTTAATTTCGAGTAATGCCATAATTGTTTTGTACTCCTTTGTTTTATGAAACAGTTGAATTATAGCATCCTAGAAAGATGAAATCTGTTGATTTGCCCACCCATTTTCTTGTCAGTGTACGCATCCGCATATATAATAGGATAGTTAGTCTAGGAGGATTAAAATGCTTGAATTTATTAAGAAGCAATGGTTTCTCAGTTTAATCGCAGTCTTACTGCTTGGAACCATCGGATTTTATGTTTATGATCAAAACAAAGATAACTTACCTTCAAAATCAGTTGGAGGCAAAGATGTTGTCTTTAGCGTTGCGGGTACAGATGTAACCACCGACGAAGTTTACGACCGTTTGTATCAACAAACTGGTTTAGATGTTGTCTACATGCTTTTTGAAAGAGCTGTTGCCCATGCTGCCCTTGAAACCACAGATGTCATGGTCACAAAAGCTGAAGTCGATATTGAAGGCGTTAAAGCTAATTTTTCTGAATACTATGGGGCTGAAGAATATGAAGCCTACTTAATTGATGCCTTAAAAACGATGGGGTACTCAAGTTTGGATGATTTAGAACACTATTTCATTTATACTTACAAACTTCAAGAACTGTTAAATGCTTATGTTGATGAAAACTTAGATACCTTATTTGCTGACTTCTCAGTGGCCAATCAACCTCGCGTTGTCTCTCATGTCTTAATCATGATGGATGATCCAGCCAATCCTACAGCTGAAGAAACTGAACGTTTTAATGCAGCAAAAGCTGCGTATGATGCTGGAACTTCATTTGAAGATATGGTGAGTAGCTATTCAGAAGACACTTCCAACAATATGAATAAAGGCTTGTTGGGTTATGTTGATGTGAATACTCAATTTGTAGAACCTTTCTTAAGTACCGCTTTATCCCTAACAGAAGTTGGACAAGTGAGTGAATGGACTCAAACGGAATATGGATATCATTTGATTCGTTTAGATGCAACGGATGTAGAAACGCTCAAAGAGTACCAAGAATTTTACACAGCCATCTTATCCAGTGATCCAAGCATTCAACCCACCATCATTTGGAACAAAGCAAAAGACTTAGGCGTGGACTTTAAAGACAATGAAAGTCTACGTGAAGAAATCATCGCTTACTTAGGAATTGAGGAATAAAACACATGAAAAAATTATTACTCATCAGTTTATTGTCGCTGGGTTTAGCCGCTTGTGGCAATGTGACAACCAATGTATCCAACGCCAATGATGTCTTAATCAGCATTGGCAATGAAGACATCAAAGTTGGACAAGTTTATTCTGCTTTGATCGCTCAAGACTCTAGCACCATCATCAAAGAGATGGCACAACAAATTATTTTAAACAAAGAAATTGAAATCACTGAAGAAATGAAAGCTGACGCTCAAACTCAATTGGATGAATTTACAACCAATATGGGTGAGAATGCTGAACTTTATCTTCAATACTATGGTTACAAAGA
>CAZHIG010000052.1:2843-6776 GCA_964532705.1 uncultured Erysipelotrichaceae bacterium | reverse complement strand
TTGGGACATCATGTTTAACCAGTTGCGCAGTAATGTCTATCCCTGGATCGTCTGTATGTCCAAGAATTTGAATGATTTTGACTTTTAAAGGATCACCATAGCTGACAATACTCGCAACAACAATTTGTCCATCCACAAGCGGAATTGAACCTCGATCAACAATTTCTAGAGTTGAGGCAATTCGATTATCTTCACTAATTAAGGATAACTTGCCTTTTTTTACGACAACTCTTGCGACAACTTTAGCATTAGCCCGCTCAAGTATTTCAACGATTTCACCTTCACTGCTGCCATCTTGAAAACGCTTAGGTTTAACAAGTACTTTGTCGCCATGCATGGCATCTTGCAAATTGAATTTAGAAATGTAGATGGATTCATTGTCGCCATCCACAAATCCAAAGCCTTTAAGGTTGATGGAAAGTTTACCGACAATAAAATCGCTTTGTTCAATGGGTTGCAGTTTCCCTTTTTGTGTTACTACAATTTCGTATTTTTGTTTTAATTGTTCAATCTGTTCTAAAAACATCCGTACATCATCGACAGATTCTAACGACAAGATGGAAACCCATTCTTCAGCAGTCTTTAGTTTGGGATCTTTTTTAATGGTTTCTAAGAGTGTTTGTGTGTTCATAAAAATAAAAGGCCTAAAGGCCTTTGTTTATAGAATGTTGGTTAGGATGACAAGAACAAAGAATAGAATGCCTAAACCTAAGGTTAAGCGTGAGATGGCCTTTTCAGGACCACGTTCTTTCACATTCTCAAATAAATTCAAGCCACCTTGTCCAGAAAACGCTGAGCTAAAGCCTTCAGATTTGCCACTTTGTAGCAGTGATAACAAGATTAAGAGTGCAGATACAACCATCAAAATGACATCTAACATGGACGTTCTCCTTTGTTTGCTTTGTCATTGTAGCACTCATCCTAGATTTAGACAAGTAGCCTAGTGGCGTTGCGTTAAGAGTTCTTCGATTGTGTGCGCAACTCTAGTTTCTTTATAAATATATAAGGCAGTTGCCATACTTCCCGTCACCACAAATAAAATCGCCCATATCATTCTTGCACCAAGAGATGACTCTTTATAATAAACCCATAGATAAACCAAGAAGAATCCTACATACAAATCAACCAAGCTCATCTGTCCCCACACCAATGACCCAATAATAGAACCTTCCAAAAACAAATCACCGGTTGAGATGCTAAAGACAATCATCGAAGCCATCACAATGAGAGATACTAATGAAGCATATCGAATGAATTTCATGCTTTTACCTTACACTTTCCATATTGTAATTCATAATAAGTCCAAATCAAACCAAGCACAAGTAAACCAATCGAAATAAACTTATAAGGTAAACCGGCTAAAGGTAAAGCCATGACTGAGAAAGCAATCCCTAGACTCGCAAAGAAGGCAATCACACAAGGCGTACAGCCATAAGTCAAAATCCCAAACAGGACTGAAACAAAGGATAAATTAGACCCCAAGCTTTCTTTACCTTTTAGCTCAGCATTGGCAGTGCTAAGCAACAATAACAATGCACTCAAGATAGCCATCAAAACATTTAAAGTCACATTGGTGTAAACCAAATATGAACCATAGATGCTCGCCATTTCTCCATAGGATAAATTGTTGTGATCAATGATGGTATAAATCAGAATAAATATCGCCATAAATCCTAAACCTTGTAGAATTGATGAGCGTGTTTTCAATCTTTCAAGCGCTAAAGTAAACATCTGTCACCCTCCGTACACCTAAGATAGCATATTCATATAAATCATTTCATTTCTTTTGCAATAAAAAACCACAATGACTTGTGGTTTTAAAGATTATTTAATATTGAAGAATGCGTCAACGCCAGGATATTGAGCGTCACCCATCAGTTCATCTTCAATGCGAAGCAACTGATTGTATTTAGCAATTCTATCGGTACGGCTCATAGAACCTGTCTTGATTTGACCTGCATTGAAGGCAACAGCGATGTCAGCAATCGTTGTATCTTCAGATTCACCAGAACGGTGAGAAACAACGGTGGTATAACCATTGCGTTTAGCCATTTCCATGGCATCAAAGGTTTCTGTCAATGTTCCAATTTGGTTAACTTTAACCAAGATTGAATTTCCAATACCCTTTTCAATGCCTTCTTTTAAGATGGCAGGGTTGGTAACAAACAAGTCATCCCCAACGATTTGTACTTTCTTACCTAAACGATCGGTTAGACGTTTCCATCCATCCCAGTCACGTTCGCCAAGTCCATCTTCAATGGATACGATTGGGTACTTCGCAAGTAAAGCTTCATAGTAATCAATCATTTCATCAGATGTTTTTGTTTCGCCTGTAGATTTCTTGAATACATAAACTTTCTTATCAACATCGTAGAATTCAGAAGCTGCGACGTCCATTGCTAATGCAATGTCTTTGCCAGGAACATAACCTGCTGCTTTGATCGCTTCAACAATCACTTCAAGTGGTTCTTCATTGCTGGCAAGGTTTGGTGCAAAACCCCCTTCATCTCCAACGGAAGTCACTTGACCACGGTTTTTAAGAACTTTCTTCAACGCATGGAAAGTTTCAGCACCCATACGTAAAGCTTCTTTTAAACTTGGAGCGCCAACCGGCATAATCATGTATTCTTGGAAATCAATTTTGGCGTCTGAGTGAGCGCCTCCATTGATAACGTTCATCATAGGTACAGGCAATGTTTTACCATTGAATCCACCTAAGTATTTGTATAAAGGCATTCCATAGAAATCAGCAGCTGCACGAGCACACGCCATGGATACACCTAAAATCGCATTAGCGCCTAATTTTGATTTATCATGTGTGCCATCAAGTTCAATAAGTAGGTTGTCAATTTCATTTTGACGTGTTACATCTAAACCAATAATCGCTTCTGAAATAATGTCATTCACATTATCAACAGCTTTTTGAACACCTTTTCCTAAGTAACGATTTTTATCTCCATCACGTAGTTCTAAAGCTTCACGTTCACCTGTGGATGCACCACTTGGAACGATGGCACGTCCAAACGCACCGGATTCTGTACTGACTTCAACTTCAATGGTTGGATTCCCACGGGAATCAATAACTTCACGAGCATAAACATCAATAATATATGGCATTTTATTCTCCTTTTTAAGCCTTCACGGCTTCAATAATAGCGGTAAATGAATCAACTTTCAAGGAGGCACCTCCAATTAAGGCACCATCAATGTCTTTGGAAGCTAAATATTCAACAATGTTTTCAGGTTTTACTGAGCCTCCATATTGAATACGAACTTTCTCAGCCGCTTCAGCACCATGATTCTTCTTCACTTCATCACGAATGAGTGCACAGGTATTTTGTGCAATTTCAACGGTCGCACTCTTGCCTGTCCCAATCGCCCAAACAGGTTCATAAGCAATGACTAAAGATGCAACTTGATCAGCCGTCATATCCGCCAAGCAAGCTTTGGTTTGAGCACGACAGACACTTTCAGTTTGACCTGCTTCAAATTGGTCATTGGTTTCACCTACACATACAATTGGGGTTAAACCATTTTCTAAAGCTTTTAAAGACTTCTTATTAACTGCTTCATCCGTTTCAGCCCAATATTGTCGACGTTCTGAGTGACCTAAGACCACCCATTTAACCCCGACTTCTTTAAGCATATGTACACTGACTTCACCGGTATAGGCCCCTGAGTCCATGTAGCACATGTTTTGTGCAGCCACGAGTAAGTTCTTCGCATTCTTAACCGATGCTTCCAAAGCTAGAAATGGCGCCGCAATTCCAAAATCTGCATCTTGATGACAAATTGGATCAATTTGAGTGATGAAGTCCACTGCTTCCGCAATGGTTTTATTCATCTTCCAGTTTCCTACAATAATTGGTTTACGCATTAAGCCTCCTGAATGACCGCGATCCCGGGCAATTCTTTTCCTTCCATAAATTCTAA
>CAZHIG010000052.1:0-2743 GCA_964532705.1 uncultured Erysipelotrichaceae bacterium | reverse complement strand
GCTGTTTCAGAAAATTCTGAAGCCACCATAAAGTCGACAGGAAGCACAATCTTATCTTTTCCAACTTCCATAAAAGTCTTGGTGAGTTCCATGGATTCTGCATCCAAGAGTGATTTACCAATTTCTTTACCTTGAGCTTTTAAGAAGGTAAAGACCATTCCACCCCCAACAAGAACCTTATCTGCAGTTTTTAATAAATTCTCTATGACAGGAATTTTATCAGAGACTTTTGATCCACCCAAGATGGCCACAAAAGGTCTTTCTGGATTGTAAACAGCTTTAGTCAGTTGTACAACTTCTTTTTCAACCAAGAACCCTAAAGCACTGGGTAGAATTTCTGCAATTCCAACTGTACTTGAGTGGGCTCTATGAACTGATCCAAACGCATCGGTCACAAAGAAATCCGCTAAGCTAGCCCAATACTTAGATAATTCAGGATCATTCTTACTTTCACCTTTTTCATAACGGGTGTTTTGTAAAACAAGGATTTCTCCATCTTTAAGTTCAGATACTGCTTTTTCTACAGCAGCCCCTCTGGTTTCAGAGACAAAGCTTACTTTTGTGTTTACTTTCTCACCTAAACGTTTTGCGACAGGTGCCATATCATTCTTCTTCTTATCTGCTGCTGTTTTCTCAGGATCTTTATGATCTACTTTCCCTAAGTGAGACAACAAGATAATTCGTGCCCCTTTTTCAACCAAGTAATTAATGGTCGGTAAAGCTTGCACAATACGATTCTCATCCTTAATGACACCCTCTTTAATGGGCACATTAAAATCGACTCTGACCAGTACTTTTTTACCTTGTACAGACAGATCTCTAACTGAGCGTTTAGCCATCGATTGATTCCTCCTAAAGTTCGTCCCCATTATAGCATTTTGACCTTTAAACGACTAGCACTCTACACAAAATCTCAAGCATTTTAATGACACAAAAGCACTGCTAAATCAGTGCTTCTGTTTTGTCTTTCGTTTAGGTTTTAATCTTGATTTAATTAAATCAGTATACGCTTTCGCAGACGTTTCCCATGAAACATCTTTACGCATCGCATTCTGTCTTAAAATCTCAAGTTTTTCCTTGCGATAAGTATACACATCCCACGCATACCATAGTGCTCTTTTAAAATCATCTTTATGCATGTGAGTAAAACTAAAGCCTTCACCTTCATTGGTAAATTCATTGAAGGGTTTAACCGTATCTTTAAGTCCACCAGTTTCACGAACAACCGGTAAGCTACCATAACGCATCGCAATCATTTGTGAGATTCCACACGGTTCAAACAGTGAAGGCATTAAGAAAACATCGGATGCGGCATAAATTCGATGCGCTAAGGCTTCATTGTAACCACAGTAATAAACTGCACGGCGAGGAAAACGATATTCAATCGACTTTAAACTATCCTCCGCCCATTTATCACCAGTTCCTAAAATTACCAGTTGTAAATCCCAACCCATGATGTCATTCATGGCTTCAATCAGAAGTCCTACCCCTTTTTGATCAGTGAGTCTAGAGACCATTCCAACCAACATCACATCTTTATCCACTCTTAAACCTAAATCTTTTTGAAGACTTAGTTTGTTTTGAGTCTTGCCTTCATCAACACTATCAAGATCATATTTAAGGCTCAAATTTTGATCTGTTGAAGGATCCCAATCTTCGACATCAATCCCATTTACGATTCCAAACAAATCATCTCTACGATAACTCAGAATCTCTTCCATTCCTTCTCCAAAGAAAGGGGTCAATATTTCTTGAGCATAGGTATTTGAAACCGTGGTCACTATGTCAGAATAGACAATCCCAGCTTTCATAAAACTAATACCATGTTTAAACCGAAGATGACCTTCAAAATAGTATGAATTGCTTAAGCCAATGCAAGATTCCAACATTTCATATGAGAAGATTCCTTGATAGTAAAGGTTATGAATGGTAAAGAGGCTTAAAGTATCTTGAATACGACCTTTATATACAGTTTTTGATAATAAAGCAATAAGACCTCCATGCCAATCATGCGCATGTAAGACATCTGGCTCTACAATCTTTTCTTCAATCATTCTAAGCACTGCGTGTGAGAAGAAAGCGAATCTTTCACCATCATCAGGATAGCCATAATACCCTTCCCGTTCAAAATAACCCGCATGTTCAATGAGAAAGTAATCAACCAATCCTACCTTTTTCTTAAAGATAGTCGCAACGGTATTGTAAATTCCGATATGAACTTTAAAAGTACTCAAGCGCTCAAGACTTGATCGCTCATTTCGTGCAGTTTTGAGATACAAAGGCATCACAACAGAGACTTCAATTTTTTCTTTAGCTAATGCTTGTGGCAAAGAGCCAATCACATCAGCTAAGCCTCCTGTTTTAACAAAAGGCAAACCCTCTGATGCAATCATCAATAGTTTAGTCATGCCTACACCCGATCATTTCTTTTCACATACATCGGTTGATCGGTTCCGGATAAATGTTTAGCTTTTGAAATCTCAGCTTCTTTGTCAACTATGACTCTTTCAAGATGAATATTTTCGCCAACAACGGATCCAGCCAAAACAATGGAATTCACAATGCGTGCTCCCTTTTTAACCATGACGCCTCGACCCACGACAGAATTGATGACTTCACCTTCGATGACACAGCCATTCGAAACCATTGCATTTTGAACCACCGCATCTTTGGTGTAACGGGCAGGACATGAATCATTGGTGCGTGTATGAATAGGCCAATTGCGGTTAAACAAAGTTGAAGA
>CAZHIG010000051.1:5153-7016 GCA_964532705.1 uncultured Erysipelotrichaceae bacterium | reverse complement strand
TATGTGTATGAACAAATGCTTAAGCATCATTATGTTTTAGGTGGAGAACAATCAGGTCACATCATTTTTTCGGATCACTTAACAACAGGGGATGGACTATTAACAGCACTTAAGCTTTTGGAAGTGATGGTCGATCAAAAACAAAGTTTAAAAGACTTATCTCAAGAACTTAGCATTTATCCGCAAGTTCTTAAGAACGTTAAAGTAAAAGATAAAAAACAAGCCATCCAAGACGAAAGTTTAAAACAAGCTATTTTAAAGGTAGAACAAAAGCTTGAAGGGAACGGTCGTATTTTGGTACGTCCTTCTGGGACAGAACCCTTAGTGCGAGTAATGGCGGAAGCTCAAACCATTGAGCTTTGTAATGCCTTAGTGGATGAAATTTCAAACAAAATTGAGGAATTGGGATTGTAAATGAAACGCGTGATAGCGATTGTTGAAGATGAAAAAGATCTCAATGAACTGGTAAAACGATATCTAGAGAAGGAAGGCTACGAAGTTAGAGCCTATTTAACGTATGAAGAAGCCAGTTTTCATACGACAGATGATGATGTGCATTTGTGGGTGCTTGACATAATGCTTGACAATAAAAGTGGTTTTGATTTGATTGAAGAAATTCGTCGACAAGCCAGCAATGTACCAGTGATTTTTATGAGTGCACGTGACAAAGAGTTTGATCGAATCATTGGTTTAGAAAAAGGCAGCGATGATTACATCACAAAACCATTTTCTCCAAAAGAACTGGTATTGCGTGTCAATAACATTCTAAGACGTGTGTACAAAGATGATAATCGGATGTTGGTGGATGGCTATGAAATCGATTTAGATCAACGTAAAGTTTATCTAAATGGCGTCGAGATTGAACTAACCACCAAAGAATTTGATTTACTCATGTTGTTTTCTCGAAACAAACAAACGGCTTTTTCACGGGAACAAATTTTGGCTCGCGTTTGGGAAACCAATTATTTTGGGTCTGATCGTGTGGTCGACGATACTTTAAGACGTTTACGTAAAAAACTTCCAGACCTCAATATCCATACCATCTATGGTTATGGCTATCGCTTAGGATGATATGAAGCGTTTTAGAACTCTGTTTGAAAAGATGTCACTAACGCAACAACTGATGACAGTGGTCATGGTTTCACTGTCTTTTTTTATTGCGTTTGTATTTATTTTTATCTTTGGTAACATCAACACCTTGGTGCGTGATCAATTGGTTCAAAACATTCATGTTGATCAAAGTCGAGTCATTCAAAGCTATCAAGCCAATGCGACTGAGACAGAACTCTTTAAAGGTACTGATACCAATATTGTGCATTTGATCTATTCACTATCGGATTTAAATAATGTTAAAAGCAACGCAAAACCAATTGATGATGCATTGCTTCTAGAAATTAAAGGATCCATCATCAATCAAAGTGAAAGTCAAAAAGACTACACAACAAAACTTGAAGGCAGTGAAGTCATCTATACCATTACACGTTTTGAAAGTGACAAAGTGATTGTCAGTTATGTGGTCACATCGACCATGAATACCTTCAAATTATCCTTAGTGAACGGGGTTGTGAATATTCTGTTGATTATTGTAGGCATGCTTTTCTTACTATTGATGATGTGGGTTGGTTACTTAATCCATTCACTTAAACAAATTGAAGCTTACATTGATGCGTATCGTAAAGGGGAAAATCCGACTTTAAAAATTGATCGTCATGATGAAGTTGGAGACTTAGCTGAAGCAATTGTTTCAATGAACAATGAACTCAAAAGACAGGAACAACTTAAAGAGGAAATGGTTCAAAATATTTCGCATGACTTAAAAACGCCCATTGCAACCATTAAATCTTATGGTGAAAGCATTAAAGA
>CAZHIG010000051.1:0-5053 GCA_964532705.1 uncultured Erysipelotrichaceae bacterium | reverse complement strand
GCCATTAAATATGCCAATCTTTATCCAGTAAAGAAAATGATTTTAACGGGAGCTGCCGGTGTTCGACCCAAACGATCGATCAGCTACTATGTTAGAGTGTATACTTTCAAAACCCTTAAGAAGGGAATGAAACTGATTAAGATGGATCCTCAAAAACTGTCTAAAATATTTGGTTCCTCTGATTATCAGGCCTTAGAAGGTGTGATGAGGGAAAGCTTTGTAAAGATTGTGAATGAAGATCTAAGCCCTTATTTAAAGACTGTTCAAGCCTCATGTTTACTTGTGTGGGGAGAAAAAGATGATGCAACTCCACTTTGGATGGGTCAGTTGATGGAAAAGAACATGCGAGATGCAGGACTTGTGGTATTTAAAAATGCAGGTCACTATGCGTATTATCAAGAAAGTGATCGTTTCAATCGCATTGTAGATGCGTTTATTAAGGAAGACCAACATGGATAAAACCCTTTATTTTATTGTTTCATTGTTAATGCTTTTAGTATGGACGGTATTGGTGTTTTTACCCATCAAGAACAGCATTCACATGTATCAACAAAATCGATACGAACTTAGAAGATATCTTCCTTGGTTAAAAGGAGAATTCTTTTTCCAACTCAAAAACAATCGCTTTTGGAGCTTACCTTACGGAATTGCATTGATTCTTGGAGTTTTAAGCTACTTTTATCCTTTGATTGGAAGTTTCATAAGCATTGGCTTAGGGTTTACCTATGGTTTGTTCTTATTTTATCTGGATCGTTCAACTCAACGAATCAAACCACTAAAATTAACCCATCGTGTCTTAAGACAAATCTTTGTTTTCTTTTTAATCATGAGTTTAGAGTTCATGTTGATCAGCCAAAGTCCTATGTATGTTCGAATTATCTTTACCCCTCTTATGATGAGTTTGAGTTGGATTACAATGGTATTGGTTGCTTTAATCACCATGCCATTTGAAGCTTTTATTCGAAATCTGTATATGCTTGAAGCAAAACGCATTTTAAAACAACATCCACACTTGCTTAAAATTGGAGTTACGGGTTCTTATGGAAAAACATCGACGAAGAATATTTTAGCTGAAGTTTTGGGTGAGAATTATTATGTGTTAAGCACACCTGCATCCTTTAACACTCCAATGGGATTAACCATTACCATTCGTGAACATCTCAAGAGTTTGCATCAAGTTTTTATTGCAGAAATGGGAGCAGATAAAGTAGGAGAAATTTCGAGTTTAAGTCGATTTATCCAACCTGAAATTGGGGTGGTAACAGCGGTTGGCCCTCAACATCTGAATACCTTTAAAAACATTGAAAACATTCTCCATGAGAAAACACGATTAATTGAAACCTTACCACACACAGGGTGTGGGATCTACAATGTAGATAATGAATATCTAAGAAACTATGCGTTTAAAAATCCTTGTAAGAAACTCAGTTATGGAATTGATCATCCAGCCGACTTAAATGCAATCGATATTGAGTATTCGCCCAATGGCTCAAGTTTTACCCTTGTCTATCAAAATACGAAGACACGCTTTCAAACGCGATTATTAGGCAAACACAATATCTCAAACATTCTTTCAGCTTTAGCTGTAGGCATCCATTTAGGAATTCCCATGGAAAAACTCCAAACAGCTGTACGCAAAGTTAATTTCATTGAACATCGCTTACAACTAAAAACTTTACATGGATTACGCTTTATTGATAATGCCTACAATTCTAATCCTGAGGGTGCCATGATGAGTTTAGATGTACTCAAGACCATGCCTGGTAAGCGTTATATTATTACCCCGGGAATGATTGATTTAGGCAATCAACAATCATTCTATAATCATGCCTTTGGTGCCTACATGAAAGATCGGGCTGATGTGGTAATTCTGGTGGGTAAACATCAAACAAAAGATATCTTTGATGGCTTGAAATATAGTGGATTTGATATGGATCAAGTCTTTGTGTTTGATCATGTCCACCAAGCGTTTGACTATGTACAACGTAACGCTTCAATCCATGATATGATTCTTCTCGAAAATGACTTGCCGGATGCATTTAGTCGATAAGGAACAAAACGATGGACATTAAACAATTTGTTTCAAAAATCTATGCCTTTAGTAAAGTGGGCATTAAATACAGTAAAGATCCCTATGCATTAGAAAACTATCATGAACTTAAAGTTTTAGCAGAACAACAAATGCATGAAGAAAACTATTTATCTGAAGCAGGCATTCTATATCCTAAAGATGCCTATCCAACACCCAGTGTTTCAGTTAGAGTCTTAGTCTTTAAAGAGGGTAAACTCTTGATGGTTCAAGAGAAAGATGATCAGAAACATTGCGTTCCAGGAGGCTGGTGTGATGTCTTTGAATCCCCTAAAGAAGCGGCCGTAAAAGAAGTTGAGCAAGAAACGGGTTTAAAGGTCAGGGTTGTTAGAGTGTTAGGTATCTTTATGCGAGATAAATACAAACCAAAACCTTCAATGGTATCTGAGTACTGCCTCTATTTCTTGGCTGAAATAGAAGGGGGCCAACTTATCCATAATCATGAACTACTGTCGCTTGGTTTTTATAACTTAAATGAGCTTCCCGAATTATCCTTTAAAACCAGTCCATTTGAACTGGGTACAGCCTTAAGCATTGCACAAGATGGTTTAGAACCATACTTTGATTAGGAGAAATGATGAAACTAAACGTAGCAGTATTATTTGGCGGCATGTCAGTAGAGCATGAAGTAAGCATCATATCAGCTTCACAAGCGATGGCAGCTTTAGATGATCAAAAGTACACGATTATCCCGATTTATCAAGATAAGCAAGCCATGTTTTATACAGGTGAAAAGTTGAAGGATGTTAAAGCATATCAAGACATGAAGACACTGCTTGGCCACTGTGTACAAGTAAACTTAATCAAAGATAAGCAACACCATTATTTAATGCCAATCCAAAAAACTCTATTTTCAAAAAGAATACAAGTCGATGTGGTTATTCCGGTCGTCCATGGTAAACAAGTTGAAGATGGCAGCATTCAAGGCTTATTGGAAAGCTTAGATATTGCCTATGCTGGGTCTAATGTGATGGCTTCTGCCATTGGCCAAGATAAAGTCTTTATGAAGATGGCCTTTGAACATGAACATATTCCTGGGGTAAAATGGATGTCACTTACCCAAAATAATTATTTAGTAGATTTTGCTTCTGTAAAAAAGCAAATAAAGAAATTGGGTTATCCTGTTATCATCAAACCTGCAAATCTAGGGTCTTCAATTGGCATTTCCAAAGTTAAAGACGAAAATGAACTGGATGCTGCTTTAGACTTAGCCTTTGGTTTTGATCAAAAACTGATCATAGAAGCTACCGTTTTAAATTTGAGAGAAATTAATTGTTCTGTTCGTAAAGTTCAAGATCAAAGTTTTGCCAGTGTACTTGAAGAAGTCTTTATGAAAGATGATATCCTTTCCTTTAAAGACAAATACTTAGGTTCATCTAAAAGTAAAGGCATGGCCTCAACCTCTCGCATCATTCCGGCTCCACTAGAGGATTCTCTTACGAAGAAAGTACAATCCTTGGCAATTGCATGTTTTGATGCCTTAGGTTGTGATGGCGTAGCACGAATGGATTTCTTGATGGATGATAAGACCAAAGAAGTTTACGCAAACGAGATTAATACCATTCCTGGATCCTTAGCTTTCTATTTATGGGAAAAATCAGGTATTTCCTTTACGCAGTTGATGGATGATTTGGTTCAACAAGCCATTTATACCTATCGCAAAAAACAAAAAACCACCCGTGCCTTTGATTCGAATATCTTAAGTTCCTATGCGCAAGGTTCAAGCAAAGGCAAAGGGTCTAAAGCTTAAGGTATCTTGTGTTAAAATTAAACTAATAAAGGAGATTTAGAATGCCTACACCACATAATTCAGCTGTTAAAGGAGATATTGCTTCAATCGTTTTGATGCCTGGAGATCCACTTCGCGCAAAGATGATTGCGGATACTTATTTAGAAAACGTTGTTCAATTTAATACTGTTCGCAACATGTTTGGATTTACCGGAACCTATAAAGGTAAACGCATTTCAGTGATGGGTTCTGGAATGGGGATGCCAAGTATTGGAATCTATTCTTATGAACTCTATAGTCAATATGGCGTAGAAACCATTGTGAGAATTGGATCATGTGGAGCCTATCAGGCCAAAGCAAAAGTCTATGATGTTATTCTAGCTACAGAGGCTTACAGCGAGTCCAGTTATGCAAGAACAGCTTTCAATTACGAAGAGGATGTTCAAAAACCTTCTGGTGAACTTAATGATGAATTGATTGAGATTGCGAAGAAACTCGATATTCCAATGCATTTAGGAAGAATTCATTCATCCGATGTATTCTATGCTTCTCCTGAAGCAGTATCATGGCAAGAAAAAACCAATAAACATAACTTAATAGCGGTAGAAATGGAATCCTTTGCACTCTTTGCCAATGCGCGTTATTTAGGAAAAAAAGCAGCGTGTTTATTAACGGTATCTGACTCCTTGGTCACTCATGAAGAAACAACTGCTGAAGAGCGTCAGAATGCGTTTACCAACATGATGGAAATTGCTTTGGGTTTGGCGAAGTAAAAATGCAAAGCCTACTTTTTATTCAAAAGAAACTCACTGAACAAGATCTTCAAATCATTGAAGAAGCTTTGTCTGAGACACGTGTTCAATACACCATTAAAGCCAAAGAAAACATGGTTGTAGTGGAAGGTCGCAATGATTTAGTTCATGCGGCTAAAATCGCATTACAGGAAGCAGGTTATAGCATTCAATAAATCAAATGAGAACATTGTTTATCACAATAAACTTTGTTCTCATTTATACTTGAAAAGTGTTTAGGATTTATGCTAGTATAGAAAAGCGCTAATCAATAACGATGCCCTGGGGAAGTACTCAAGAGGCTGAAGAGGTGCCCCTGCTAAGGGCATAGGTCGGGTTAAACTGGCGCGAGGGTTCAAATCCCTCCTTCCCCGCCAGATAGTTTTAAATGGTCCAGTGGTGTAGCGGTTAACATGCCTCCCTGTCACGGAGGAGATCGCGGGT
>CAZHIG010000050.1:0-7179 GCA_964532705.1 uncultured Erysipelotrichaceae bacterium | reverse complement strand
AAGTAATCCAAGGATAAATTGGTGCCTTGACCATCCCAATAATAGACGGTCGATTGTACAGGCTTGCCGAATGCATCATAGGAAATATTCATAATTTTAAAGCCTGCAGACCCATTTTTAAGTTTGAGTTCATGACAAACATCATCACAGAGTATGAGTGCGAAGATGCTTCGAAAGGAAGACTTCAGTTGGATTGGGTAGTCTTTTAAGATTTCCATCATCGGTTGATTGCTGATGATTTTGGTTTCTAAGTTAGGGTAATATTTTAGGGGATAATACATGGTGAAATGAGTAAGTGCTTGGGCATTCGCATAATAAATTCTGGATACTTTAAGGACCTTATCTTCACTACATAAATCAAGATTTCCCATTTGATCATGATTGAAAAGTAAGACCTCAACTTTAAGATTCTTAATGCTCGGAATAAAGCCATTGAGTTCAATCAATTTCGTCATCGGTAAGAAGGCCTGTATGAAGTCAAAGTCGATACTTTTCTCAGATACATAAGTACCTTTGCCTTTATAGCGTTGAATGATGTTCTCATCCATGAGTTGCGCATAGGCTTTTTGGACAACCGTTCTTGAAATGTTTAAAGCAGAAGTGAGTTCTTCTTCAGTGGGGCAACGCTCACCTGCTTTAAGTTGGCCTGAACGGATCGCACTGAGTAATGCTCGATAAAGTTGAGTGCTTAAAGCTAATTTAGATTTCTTATTGAGTTTAAGATTGAGCCCATTCATGGTGTGTTGGCCTCGATGTCGATGCGATGGCGATTGCCTGGGAAATAGGCAATCTTATAGTGACTGAGTTTTTGACTCTCTTCATATCGATGGAAGAAAGTATACTTAAAAATTGCGTGTTTATGCGGATCTAACTTAAAAAGCGTACATAAACTGGCATCTGGTATGATCGCATTCATATGAAAATTTGTTTCTATGTTTTTGCCATGTGCGGCATCTAAAACAAGTTTGGATGTGCTCAGTTCTGAGTCTAGTTGAAATGGTAAATTTGGATAATCTTCTACTGGAAAATAGAAGATTTCAAAGATGATGGGAAGGTTGTTGGCGTAGCGAATGCGTTTTAAGACAAAAACTTCATCTAAATCTTCGTGTTTGAGCGCATCCACTAAGTGAGCTTGAATTTTCTCAAAGCTGATGAGTCGCGAGCTTGGTATAAGATTAAAACTTTTTAGGTAGTCATTGTAGTCAGGTCTAAAGACGACATTGGATAAGATGAGATGATTCTTAACGTAAGTTCCACTGCCTTGTCTTCTTTCTACTAAGCCTTCATCAATAAGGGCTTGGTAAGCTTTCTGAACGACGGGTCGAGAGATGTTGTAAAACTCGCAGATCATATTCTCAGTGGGCAAACGATCATCCTCTTTATAGATGCCAGCTAAAATTGCGTTCTTGATGGAAGCCTTTAATTGGATATAGAGAGGCACTTCACTGAGTTTGTTAATCTCAAATTTTGTATTCATACGTTAACTTAATCATAGCACTCAAAAGAAAAGAGCACAGACATCTGTGCTCTTAGGATAAGAAAAGAAGGTTTTATACCTTCTTTAACTTAATTATTCAACGTCTTTTTTAAGAACGCCAAGGAGTGCTGCTGTAACAACAGAACCGGCAGTGATCGCAATCACATAACCAAGCACGTTTTCAACAGCAAATAATACGAAGATACCACCATGTGGAACGGCTAAGGTTGAACCTAAAGCCATGGATAATGCACCAGCAACAGCGCCCCCGACCATAATGGAAGGAAGAACACGTGCAGGGTCAGCAGCTGCAAATGGAATTGCACCTTCAGTAATGAATGAAGCACCCAAGACTAAAGCTGCTTTACCAGCTTCACGTTGGTCATCGTTGAATTTTTTCTTGAAGACCAAAGTTGCCAAACCAATACCTAGAGGAGGAACCATACCACCAGCCATGACAGCGGCCATAACAGCTGAGCCTTGACCAGCAACTAAAGTCGCAGTACCGAATGCATAAGCTGCCTTATTTACTGGACCACCCATGTCAAATGCCATCATGGTACCTAAGAGTAAACCTAAGACAACAGCAGAACCCCCTGACAAGCTTACTAAGAAGTCAGCAATTGCTTTATTGATGGCCGCAACAGGTGCACCCAAGAATAACAACAAGGATAAACCAACGATTAAGGATGACAATACAGGGATGACCAAGACAGGCATAATTCCAGCTAATGATTTTGGTAGAACGATGTATTTCTTAATGGCTAAAACAACATAACCTGCGAGGAAACCTGCAACCATTCCCCCTAAGAAACCAGCACCGATGGAGCCTGCAACTACCCCACCAATCATACCAGGTGCAAGACCTGGACGATCAGCGATACTGTAAGCGATGTATCCAGCCAACACTGGAACCATCAATCCAAATCCACCTGAACCCCCAATGGTCATTAAATGAGCCGCTAAAGTGCCAGATTCTTGGAATGCATCATAACCAAATGCGAAACTAAATGCGATGGCGATACCGCCAGCAACTACGAATGGGATCATGAAAGATACGCCACTCATCAAATGCTTATAAAATGCGTTTGTTTTCATCTTTTCTCCTTTGAAGTGATGTGTATATTCCCCAATGGTGTTGACGCTGGGTTGCAGTCCGTTGTCTCTATCATTGTTTGGAACCAAAATTATTTTTTGAAGAAACCAAAGAAGCCTTTTTTCTCGCCTTCTTCTTCTTTCTTCATTTTCTCTTGCACAATTGTGCCAGTGAATGTTTGAGCTGTATCAATCTTATCTAAGACTTCGGAAGCGTGTTTAATCGCATCTGCGACGCCAATTGAAATGAGTTTTTTACCCATAAACCGATCGGTTGGAACGGTCATATCGCAAGCTAAGACAATCAGATCTGCACTGGCGATGTCTTCATCGCTTAAACCATTTTCAACCCCGACTGAACCACGGGTTTCAACTTTAACGTCGTAACCTTTAAGTTTAGCGGCTTTCTCAATGGCTTCTGCAGCCATGTATGTGTGGGCAATGCCGGTAGGGCATGCGGTAACACCTAATATTTTCATTTTTTTCTCCTTACTCCTTAGAGTTGTGACACATGTATGTGTTTAATGTGATCTTCGACTTTAGTGGTTTTAAAGGCATCGAGGCCAATGCCCATGACAGCAATGGATCCGCTGGTTGCGGCATATCTTAGGGCTTCACTTTGATTTTTGGTTTTTAGGTAAGCGTGAATGTAACCTGCCAACATAGAATCGCCTGCTCCAACCGTAGAAACCACTTTGGTTTTTAAGGCATTGGCTTTTAGAGTGCTGTCTTTAGATATCAACAAGGAACCTTCCTCACCCATTGAAACAAGAATGTGTTCAATGGAATGAGTTTTGATGAGTTTTTGACAGGCTTGAATGATTTCATCCTGGGTACTGAGTTTTTGATTGAGTAGGCTTCTAAGTTCATGGATGTTGGGTTTAATTAAGTAGGGGGAAGCACTTAGGCCAGCTTTAAGCATTTCACCTTCCGCATCCAAGACCAACTTACAGCTTGGGTTGACTGATTTCAGCAGTTGTGTAAAGGATTTGCTTGTGATTCCTTTACACACTGAACCACTGAAGACAATGAAACTACTTTGGGCTGAGTAGCGTTGAATCAGCATTTTAATTTGATCAATATGTTTAGCACTGACTTCAAAGCCAGGCTCATTGATGTCGGTGGTGTTTTGAGTCACAGGATCAATGATTTTGGTATTGGTTCGTGTATCTGCGTCCACACTGACAAAGTTAGTAGATAAGGCTTCTTGCGTATTGAAGCTTAAGATTCGATTGAGATTCTTCTCTCCAATAAAACCAATGGCGGTACTGATGGAGCCTAAAGTGTTGAGCACTCTTGCCACATTGATGCCTTTACCCCCTAAACTTTCATGAATGGTTTTGACTCGATTTACTTTATTGACTTCGAAGTGTTCGATGCTTAAGGTTTTATCAATCGCTGGATTTAAGGTTACGGTTGTAATCATACGTCCTCCGATTTAAGCACTTTAATGTCATAAGCATTGATGATGGCTTTGATTTGATCAGCGTCTGAATAAGGATCGGTTATCATCACATCCACCATCGATAAGGGTGCAATTTGGTTGAGATAAACTTTATTAAATTTTGAATGATCCAATAATACGATTCTTTGCTTTGCCATCGACAACATCGAGCGTTTGATTTGTGCTTCATCGAGATCCGTTGTGGTTAGACCAGCATCTAAAGTAATGCCATTGGTGCCAAGGAAAACTTTATCCACATGAAATCGTTTCAACATTTCATCGGCTGCAAGTCCTACTGTAGCAAGTGTATTGGCTCTGACTTTCCCCCCCAACATGATCATGTCTAGGTTTGGATTTTCTGAGAGTTCTTTAAAAGCAATGGTAGAGTTGGTTATGACGGAGAGATGCAGTTTGGATTGACCAATCAGTTTAGCCAATTCTAGAGTGGTTGTTCCGGCATCTAGGATGATGGAATCATGTTCTTCAAGTAAATTGAAGGCAACTAAGGCAATGCTGGCCTTCTCATGGATGGCCATGCCTTCTCTTGATTTTACTTTATCTTCCGTGGTGGTCTTATTTTCAGAGAAAAGTGCTCCGCCATGGGTGCGTTCAAGTTTACCTTCTGCGTCCAGTAAACTCAAATCTCTACGGATGGTGGCTTCGGAAGTTTCAAAGTGTTCACAAAGCTCACTGACTGTTATGACTTGATTGGCTTTAAGCAGATCAAGAATTTTAATGCGACGTTCTGCAGCTAACATTAGGCCAGTTCGTATTCCTTTAAGGTTGAGATCACTTCATCGACTGAAGAAGCAGCTCTAAGGGCATCTCTAAATTCATCACGCATGAGTTTGCGAGAAAGTTGCGCTAAAATGCGTAGATGTTCATCTCCAGCATCACTGGCAGGGACACCAATTTGAAAAACCATATCGACAGAAGTTCCATCTAAGGATTGCCAATCGACATCATTCACGCGGGTAAACATGACAAAAGCTTTATTAACGGCTTGATCTTTACCGTGCGGAATGGCAATGCCAAAACCAACACCGGTAGAATATTCAGCTTCACGATGTAAAACGGATGCGACATAGGATTCTACGTTAGAAACATAGCCTGCCTCAAAAGCTTTTTGAGCTAAGAAAGTAATGATTTCTTTCTTATCGGATAATGGACAATTTAAGACGATGGCTTCGCGTTCAAACATGTGAGCTCCTTTGAGTGTTTTTGACTGATATTGATAGTTTATGCAAGAAAACATAAAAAAGCAAGCGGTTTCACAAAAAATTCACGCAAAAACAGTCAATTTTTTTACCACAAGTGTGTAATTACTGCTCTAATCAATCAAAAACAATCAATTTTAGTATAAAACACCCTAAATGAGATAACTTTTTGCTTAAATTACGAGATCAGCTTTGCCTTAACTTATCTTAGACAAACATTGATCATCCAAATGGGCTGGCTTGATTTGTCGTTTTTTATCCTAAAGATTAGGGGCATGCAAATTGCTGAGATTTGTACTACCATAGGGGTATCTTTATAAAGAATTTATGGGGAGGATACCAAATGATGATTGAATATAAAGGATTAAAGCCAAAACTTGGAAAGAACGTGTATGTTGCAAAAACAGCAACAGTCATAGGTGATGTCATTCTAGAGGATGATGTTTCAGTTTGGCCAAGTGCGGTGATTCGTGCAGATGTGGCACAGATTCACATTGGTAAAGGAAGCAATGTTCAAGACGGGGTTGTGATACACGTGAGTAAAGGTTTAGATTGTAAGATTGGGGCTGGTGTGACTTTAGGTCATCTTTCGCATGTTCATTCCGCATGTATTCATGATGATGTGTTGATTGGTTCGGGCTCAATCATTTTGGATGAAGCCTGTGTTCATTCAAATATCATGGTGGCTGCTGGCTCATTGGTTGCGCCCAAGAAACAATTGATTCTAAGCGGATTGTATCTAGGATCACCCGCTTTGTTTAAACGAGACTTAAGTGAAGCTGAAAAAAAGCACATTGTGGACAATGCGCTGGAATATATTGAATTGAAGACTGAATATTTAGAGGACTGAGTTTATTTCTTTAAGAAAGATTTAACAAAGGCATCGACCACAAAAATGGATAAGGCAATAAGGCCTGAAATGGTAAAAGTTTCTCGTAAAGCATCTTGAGAGAGTGGAGAATCTTGTAGGAAATAATAGACTGAACGATAGAGGGCAACCCCAGGCACTAACGTCAGAAGACCTGGAATCAGAAATAAACTGGCAGGGGTTTTGATCCATCTTGATAGGATGTTGGAGACAATGGCGATGAATAGCCCTGTTGTAAACACGGCCAACTGCATGGAGAATTGTTGTTCAATGAAAAGGTAAACCATCCAACCCAATCCACCCAATATTCCTTCATAGAGTAAGAAACGTTTTGGGACATGAAGATAAATAGAACCGCCTATGACCCCTAAGATGGCTCCGATCAATTCTAGATTCATAATAGAACACCATAGAGGGCTAAGCCTAAACCCACCCCGACCGCAACCGCGGATGCGATCACCAGGGCTTCAAGCGCACGTGCAGCTCCAGACATATAATCCCCATATAAAGTGTCTCTAATCGCATTGGTAAAAGCAGTCCCTGGAACCAAAGGCATCATGGAGGCTACAATTAAGGCATCTAGATTGCTAAGCGGAAAGAAATGATGAATCAGAGTGGCTCCAAACGAGATTTGAAAGGCTAAGACTAAAGTTAAAAGAAATGGATTGGTGTTTCTTTTAAGAAAGAAATGACGACTGAGGTAAAAGAAAAACCCATTGATTAATACCAGGAATGCATCTAGGATGCCTCCTTTAACCAAGAGTGAGAAACCACTCATCAGTAAAAGGATGCCCAACACTTCAGATTTTCCGGTATATAGAACAGGTTTAATGGATTTAAGACTTTGGTGTGCAGTGTTGATATCCAGCTGATCATTACAGAAGGATCGAGATAAAGTATTGACTCTATCAATCGTACTCAGGTTTAAGTTTCTCGCATGGATTCTACGAATGGAGGTTTGTTGATCTTCTATTGAAGCAAATAAGCCGGTTGAATAGGCAAAAGCCGCAAAGTTGTTGGACTTTGAATGGGCTAAGATTCTAAGCATGGTGTCTTCAACCCGATAGGTTTCAGCGCC